>NZ_JBRIQN010000013.1:0-171253 GCF_052981855.1 Micromonospora sp. LZ34 | reverse complement strand
GCGCACGCTGGTTCCACCAACGCACACGGCTGAACCGGGACTACGCCCTGGTCAGCTAGCAATTGGCGGCTGCCGTACTAGAGCAGTACCGGCCCCGCGCGGGTGCCCGCCGGCCGGCTCACCGCGCCGTGGCAACGGTTCACCCGGGCTCGCCGATGGCCGCGTCGGGCCGGAAATCGGAACCGCGCGGCGCCGCTGTCAGCCGTTGGCCGACCGCCACCGACAGCTGGAAGGACGTCAATGCGGTGTCGGAAATCCGTCGCGCGGTTTTCGACCCGGAAACGGATATTGTGAACCCGGCCCGACACCCGCGCGGAGCAGCTTGGACATTGTTCCGGCACATCGAGCTGCATTACTATTTTAACGGTCTCCCATCCTTCGGCGTTATGCCGTCGGGCGGGACTCGTCAGGCGGTGGGCGGAGCGACAGCCCACTGCCCAAGAGACATCTCGACGACAGGCGGAGTGCGCGGCGCCGCCTCGCCGCCGCCCGACCCTCCGCAGCAGACGATCCGGTGAATTTGGTCAAGCCATGATGAAAACGTTTACGGCGACCGGTGACAATCTCGACCGCATTCATGGATGCCTTCGCACAACTGTCTTTAACCGTACTGATACATGGCCTTACTAGGGTCTCAAATGATTGACGGACGTCGCGCGGTGACCGTCCCGAAATCGTGGGGGGAAGAGGTGGGGGGATGAGGGGGATCCGGGTCGCGTCCCTGGCGATCGGCATTGCTTCCTCGCCGGCCGAGCGCCGGCAGCTCGCGCACCTGCTCGGTGGGTCGGAGGCGTTCCTGATCGTGTCCAGCGTCGACCAGGCGAGGAGGTTCCTCGACGTGGTCGAGCCGCCGAGCGAGGCGACGGTGGCGCCACCGGACGGGGCGGTGCCGGCCGGGGCCGGGACGGATGCCGACACGCCACCACCGCCCGGCCTGACCGTCGACTCCGACCGACGGGTGCTGCGCTGGCTGGACCGCGAGATCGAGCTGACCCGGCTGGAGCACGACCTGCTGCTGTGCCTGGTCGGCTCGCCCGGGCAGGTCTGGACCTACGAACTGCTGCACCGCAAGGTCTGGGGCAACGAGCACCTCGGCCGCGGCTCCGACATGCACTCGGTGGTGCGGCGGGTACGGCGCAAGCTCGCCCGGCTGAACGCCTCGGCGACGATCCACGCGGTGCGCGGGGTCGGCTTCCGACTCGCTCCGGTCTGACCACCGACGGCCGCGGCTCGGCTCCGCCGGACGTGGAACGGCCCGCCTGGTGGGTCACCAGGCGGGCCGGACCTTGTCAGCTGACGATCAGGTCAGCAGCGGATCGGGGACAGTGCGAAGTCCTCCACGGTGGGAGCGGTGGTGGTGACCCTCGTCTGACGCGTCTGGGGCTTCCAGTCGTCCTTGGCGACGATCATGGTCATCGGGTTGTTCCGGCGGTCCAGCCAGTAGGCGTACTTGCCCTCGGCGTCGGTGGCGAAGGTCCACGACATCGCCCACGAGTCGACCTGGACGACCGCACCGGAGAGCGGCGAGCTGATACCCTGGCAGCTCGTCCCGGTGACCGTACCCATCAGCTTGCCCCAGGTCTTCGGAGGATTGACGTTCATCGTCACCGCCACCGGCGGCACCGTGTACGGCGTGTTCTCCTTGATCGCGACCGAGGCGGTGTAGGTACCCGGCTGGTCCACGTTCGCCGTCATCCCGACGGTGACCGTGACCTTCTCGCCCGGCGCCAGCGTGGCCGACGTCTTGTCGATCGTCATCCAGCTGACGTCGGCCGCCGCCTCGGCGCACTCCTCGAACCCGGGCAGCACCTCGCTGTCCGGGGTCGCGGTGAAGCTGCCGGACGACCCACCGATCTTGTAGAAGCCGCACGCCGCGCCACCGCGGTACCGCGGCGTGTTGGCGTTCGGCAGAGTCGACCACGAGCTGGTGGCCGGGTCGTAGGCAAAGCCGGCGTTGGTGATGGCCCCACCCTGCGAACCACCGACGACCAGGAGCCTGCCGTTGGCCACCGCGAAGGAGCTGGCCCAGTTGTCGGCCGGCGCGTCGGCGATGGCGGTCCAGGCGTTGGCACCCGGGTCGAAGGCGTAGCTGGCCTTCTGCGACGCGGCCCCGTCGTTGCCACCGGTGCAGTAGACGACGCCGTCGATCCCGCCGCAGGAGGCGAAGGCCACCGACTTCGGGTAGTTGGGCAGCGTCTCCCAACTGTCACCGGCCGGGTCGTACCGGACCACGCTGTTCGACATCGGCGTGCAGGCCGAGGTGGTGCAGCCGCCGATGGCGTAGAGCTTGCCGTCGACGACCGCCTGCCCGGCCGCAGAGCGCGCCGCGGGGTTGTCGGCCACCTTCGTCCAGGCGTTGGCCGCCGGGTCGTACGACCAGGTGGTGCCGGACGGGCCGGCCGCGGCCCAACCGCCGGTCGCGATGATCTTCCCACCCACGACGCCCACCGTCATGGCGTTACGGGCCTCGGGAAGGTCGGCGATCGGCGCCCAGGTCTGCGCGACCGGGTCGTAGACGAAGTTCTTCGTCGTTGACGCCGACCCGTTGCCGCCGGCGATCGAGTACACCTTGCCGTCCAGGTTCACCACCCGGTTGTCCATCACGTTCGCCGGGTAGTCGGCGATGTCCGTCCAGGGCGCGGCCTGCGGGCCGACCGCGGCGGACGTCGCCGTGGTGGACTTGCCGGACGCCGTGGCGGCGAACGACGTCGGGACGTCGAGCCGCTGCTCGGGTGCGCCGTCGGACCCGAGCACCTGCTGCGTGGTCAACCGGGACCCGTCGGCCCGGAGGAGCTCGAACCCGCCGTCGCGCTCGCTGAACTCGACGTCGACCGGCGCCCCGCCGGTGTTGGTCACCGTGAACGTCCTGCTGAGCTTGCCGGTGGGCATCTGGAGCGTTCCGCTCACCTGGGCCGGCTGGACCGACAGCCGGCCGGCCGCGAGCCGGAAGTTCGCCGCGGTCGCCCAGTCGGCCTGGACGTCCACGGTCTCGGTCTGGCTGACGTAGTTCCCGGCCGTCGCGGTGAACGGGTGCGGCCCGGTCAGCGAGGAGAAGAGCCAGTAGAAGCCGTCCGCCAACTCGGTGTCGTCCGGGGTGGCCACGGTGGTGGCCTTCTCCGCTGGCCGGTCCTTGCTGGTGACGGTGGCGCCGTTGACGTAGCCGCTGTCGTTGGCGTCCCGGACGTGGCCGAGCACCAGGCCGCCGTTGGTCGGCCGGCAGATGACCTGGCTGCCGATCAGGACGTTGTCGACCTCCCACCACCACTCGAAGGAGGCGTCGTAGTAGTGGAAGCGGACCTGGACCTGCGCCTGCCCGGCGGCCTGCGGGATCGGGATCTCGGTCACCCGCGGTCCGCGTACGTCGGCCGCCTGCCGGAGCACGTTCGTCCAGGTGGCACCGCCGTCGACGCTGAGGTCGACGTCGGCGCGGTCCGGACCCAACCAGTTGAAGTCCTGGTTGAACCGGATCACCGGGGCCGCGACGTCGGTCAGGTCGACGACCGGGCTGACCAGGGACGTGTCCTGCCGTCCGCCGGAGCCGTACTCGTCGCTGTCGATGATTGCGAAGTTGCCGGTGCCGCCGGTCAGGTTGCCGCGGTTGCCGTCGTCGGTGAACTTCCACACCTGACCGGTGCCCGCGTGGTCGACCACGGTCCAGCCGGCCGGCGCGGTGCTGCCGTCGAAGGTCTCGTACACGCCGTCGGAGCCGAACGTGTAACCGGGCGCGGTGGTGCAGGCGTTCGTCTGCACCGGCACGGCGATGTTGGCGGTGACGTTGCCCGCGCCGACGACGACCTCCCTGGTCACCGTCTGGTAGCCGGGGTACTGCGGCTCGACCTTCAGGGTGTACGTCGCCCCGGACGGCAGCGTGAGGCTGTAGCGGCCGTTGGTGGGCGCGGTGTAGTCGGAGACCCCCGACGTGCCCACGACGCTCACCTTCGCGTAGAGGGGCCAGCCGTGTCCGGAGCCGTCGGTGACCGCCCCGCTGACGGTGACGCTCGGCACCGCCGTCAGCGCGACGTTGGCCGTCGTGGTCGCGTCCTTGGTCACCGTCGCCGGCACCGTCCTGGACTGGTAGCCGAACGCGGCGACGGCGACCTGGTAGTCGCCGACCGGGAGGAGCGACGAGTACGTCCCGTCGGCCCCGGTGGTCAGCTGCCGGGACGCCGGCCCGGTCACGGTCACCGTGGCGTCCGCGATCGGGGCGCCGGTGGCCGCGTCGGTGACCGTGCCGGCCAGGGTGCCGGTGTCGCCGATCGGGGCGCCGTTGAGCAGCGCGAGGGCGTCCAGCCGGCCCTCGCCGAACACGTTGTTGTCGTCGGCGGTGCCGCCGCACTGGGCGTCTTCCTTGTCGATCGCCGTGTTGTCGAGCAGGGCGCGGGTCGCGTCGACCTCACCGGCCAGCGCCGGCGCCGCCGACCAGAGCAGCGCGATCGCTCCCGCGAGGTGCGGGGCGGCCATGGAGGTGCCGCTGATGGCGCCGTAGCCGTTGCCCGGAATGCTGGACCGGACGTTCACCCCGGGTGCCGAGATGTTGGGCTTGATCTGGCCGTTCTGCCCAGGACCCCGGGCCGAGAAGCTGGCGATGTTGTTGTTGACGTCGTACGCGCCGGAGGAGTAGTTGCTGGCCAGGCTGCCCGGCGAGCCGCTGGTCTGGCAGGCCGGTCCGCTGTTGCCGTTGGAGAAGACGCCGAAGATGCCCGACTCCGCCCAGGCCAGCGTCACGTCCTCCATGAACGGGTCGTTGGAGGGCAGCCGGGTTCCCCACGAGTTGTTGATGATGTTCGGCCGCTTGCTGGCGTCCGGGTTCTGCCCGTTGAGGTCCGTCGGCTCGAGCATCCACTGCCCGGAGTTGACCAGCGCGGCGTCGCTGGGGCAGCAGCCGTTCGCCGCGATCCACTTGACCTCGGGTGCGACGCCGATCTGGTTCGTCCCGTCGGAGCCGGCCATGGTGCCCATCGTGTGGGTGCCGTGACCGTCGCCGTCACACGGGGTGGCGCAGGTCCCGGCGGCGTTGAACCAGTTGTAGTTGTGGTCGAACGTGCCGTCGCCGTTGTTGCCGCGGTAGGAGTTCACCAGCGCCGGGTGGTCGAACTGGACGCCGGTGTCGATGTTGGCGATGGTGATGCCCTCGCCCTTGACGCCGTACTGGGACCAGACGTCGTCGGCGTTGATGTTCGCGATGCCCCACTCGAGGGCGTTCACGGTCTTCTCGTCGGTGCCCTTGGTGGTCTCGGGCACCTGGTAGACGACCGGGGCGTACAGGCCCTCCACCTCGGCGTGGGCGGCGATGTTCTGCGCCATCGCCAGCGAGCCGCCGCTGACCCTGATGGCGTTGGTCGCCCAGAACGTCTGGTACTTGGCGCCGGCGCCGTCGAGCTCGGCCCGGATCTTGGCCTGGCTCTCGGCGGCGGTCTTCTTCAGCGCCTCCGCCACCGCGGTGCCCCGCTCGGCCCAGTCCTTGATGGCGCGGGCCTGGCTGAGGTCCGCCCGGTCCGTGAAGCGGATCCAGAAGTCGCTCTCGGTCTTGCCTTCGAGCTGCTGGGCGAGATCGGGTCGGATCTTGTCCGACGGTGAGGCCGCACCTGCTGCCGCCCCGGCCAGCGCCGCCTGCGCGCCGGTGCCGGTCGTGGCCAAACCTGCCGCGGCGAGAACCATCGCCGCGGCGGCGCTCACCAGCGATCTGGCTGTGCGCCTCCTGTGTGGACGTCTGAACATCGGTGCTGCCTCCTTCAGAACGACCCGGAGTGGGGTGAGCCCTGGCGGAGGGTGCAGGGGGTCGTGTCCCCTGTGGATGAAAAGCGGAACCTACGAACCCCTCCATGCCCCCCAGGCGCCGCGCGGGTCACGCCGGCTGCCCGACTGGACACTATGATCTAGCAGAAAGGACGATCAAGAACTTGCCGTGAGCAACTTGTCACTAACCGTTTGCTGACTGGTGGCAACGTTGCCGAATATTGTCACAAGACGATGAAGCTGGGCAGTCGCTGCCCATCGTTTCCGGGCGGGTGCGGTGGCCGAGGACGACGAGAGCACGGTGCCGGGCGGGTCCGATCCGGCGGACGAACTGTTCCCGCTGCTGATCGCCGTGACGCCGTCGGCGGCCGAACGGATCCGGCTCGCCGAGCGCCTCGACGGCATCGCGCCCCTGCTGCTCGTCGCCGACCTCGACGAGCTGCGCCGGCTGATCTCCGCCCCGCAGCAGCTCCGCGAACGGTCGTCCGCCCCGGCGCCCACCGCCGCGCCCGAGGTGGCCGACAGCACCCTGCTGATCGACTCCGCCCGGTCCACCGCCCGCTGCCGCGACCGGGAAGTCGGCCTGACCCGGCTCGAGCACGACCTGCTGGTCTGCCTGACCACCGAGCCGGTGCGGGTCTGGAGCTACGCGGAGCTGCACCGGTCGGTCTGGCGGGACGAGGGGTTGCGGCGCAAGGCGGACGTGCAGTCGGTGGTGAAGCGGCTGCGACGCAAGCTCACCGACCTGGGCACCGGGGTCACCATCGACACGGTCCGCGGGGTCGGACTGCGGCTCACCGACCACCAGCGACCGAGGGTCAGCGGCACCTGACGCCTGCCCGACTTGGGCAGCATCCGTCGCGCCGGGCCCGGTCAGATGAGGCCGGCGCGCGTCCAGAGCAGCCGTCCCGGCCCGGCCACCAGCCCGAGGCCCGCCAGGTGGTCGTAGACCTTCGCCGCCGACCAGCGCAGGGTGGCGCGCCAGTGCGGGTTGGCCCGGGCGGCGGCGCGGCCGGCCGCGGGCGGGATGCCGACCGCGGCGTACGCGTCGGGATGGACCAGGCGGTCGGCGATCGCGCAGGCGGCGCGGCCGATCAGCAGCCGGGCGTACGACAGGCCCAGCGGCCCGGCGGCCTCGACCTGGCGGCTGAGCTCCGCGCGGGCGAACCGCACGTGCCGCGCCTCCTCGACCACGTGGATCCGCGACACCATCCGGATCAGCGGTTGCAGCGACTCGTCGGCCATGATCTCCCGCTGGAACGCGTCGAGGATCTCCTCCGCGATGAGGATCGCGGCGAACATCCGCGGCCCGCTGGCGGTGGCCTTGAGGAAGCGCCCGAGCGCGTGGTCGACCGGGCTCGCCCGGTAGACCGGGCAGCCCATCGCCTCGATGAGCCGGCCGAACATGATGGAGTGCCGGCACTCGTCGGCGACCTCGGTCAGCGCGTACTGGGCGTGCCGGCTGGTCGGGTCGGCGTCGTAGTAGTGCCGGATCAGCATCTGCATGAGGATCGTCTCGAACCACACCCCGGCGCTGGCCGCGCTGGCCACCTCGTGCTTGGTGAGCTCGACGCGCTGCTCCTCGCCGAGCCGGTCCCACAGCGGGGTGCCGCAGAGGCTGCTGCGGTGCGGCGGGAGCCAGTAGGCGCCGGGCACCGGTGGCGCGTCCCAGTCGATCTCGACGGTCGGGTCGTAGCTGGTCCGCAGCGAGGAGGTGAGCAGTCGCGCGGCGACCTCCTCGCGCTCCGGCCGAGCCGGTGTCGTCTCCATGACGCCTCCATATTGACGTGACGCCCGGTAACTGTTACGAGTAGTAGCATGCAATCGCCCCTGACGGATGTCAATGGATCCGAGCCCTCCGGCGGTGCGCCCGCGACCCGGGCGAACGGCCGCCGGGACCGCTGGGCCGACCACCGGGAACAGCGCCGGCAGGAACTCATCGGGGCGGCCGTGCAGGCGTTGCTGCGGCACGGGCCGGAGGTCGACATGGACCAGGTGGCCGCCACAGCCGGGGTGAGCAAGCCGGTCCTCTACCGCTACTTCGCCGACAAGTCGCAGCTCTGGCTCGCCGTCAGCGAGGTGGTGGCCGCGCGGGTGGTCGACGCGATCGCGCCGGCGATCGAGCAGGTCCGCGAGGAACGCGGGCTGGTCGAGGCGACCATCGACGCGTACCTCGGGGTGATCGAGTCGGAGCCGACGCTCTACCGCTTCCTGATGCACCAGTCGAGCCACCCGGGCATCCACCAGGTGGTCGCCGGCACCAGCCGGCAGGTGGCGGCCGGGCTGGCCCGGGTGATCGGCGACCGGCTGCGCGCGCTGGGCCTCGACGCCGGTCCGGCGGAGCCCTGGGCGTACGGCCTGGTCGGGTTCGTGCAGGCGGTCGGTGACTGGTGGACCACGAACGGGCAGCCGATCCGCCGGGCGGCCCTCACCGACTACCTGACCACACTGCTGTGGAGCGGCATCGAGGGAGTGCGGCGCAGCGCCGACCTGCCGCGCGAGCTCACCCGCGCGCACGAACGGGTCAGGCCGTGAGCTACCACGGCCCGGCGCACGTCGCGGGCGTGCCGGTCCGGGTGCACCTGAGCGGGCGGTGGGAGCCGGTCGACGGCCGCTACCACTGGGGTGGGCGGATCGAACCCGCGCCGGAGCTGGCCCGGCTGGTCCGGTCCGGCCGGCGCGACGTCGAGCTGCGTATCGCCGACCGGCCCAGCCCGGCCCGGCTGGCCGAGGTCGACCCGTGGGGCGGCGTACGGATCACCGGCGTGGGCGGTCCCCCATGGCCGTGCGCGCTGCCCGGCCGCGCCGACCCGGAACCGGAGCGCGCCGATGCGGTATGACCTCGCGGGCAGGACGATCCTGGTCACCGGCGCGGCGCGCGGCATCGGGGCCGAGCTGGCCCGCTGCGCGGCCGCCCGGGGTGCCCGGGTCGCGCTCGTCGGACTGGAACCCGACCTGCTGAAACAGCTCGCCGCCGACCTCGACGCGCACTGGTACGAGTGCGACGTCACCGACCAGGCCGCGCTCGACGCGGCCGTGGCGTCCACGGTGGATCGGTTCGGCGGCGTCGACGTGGTGGTCGCCAACGCCGGCATCGCCAACCTCGGCACCGTCGCGCTGGGACCGGTCGACGCCCTGGTCCGTACCGTCGAGGTGAACCTCTGCGGCGCGATCCGGACGGTCAGCGCGGCGCTGCCCCACGTCACCGCCGCCCGCGGCCACGTCCTGATCGTCTCGTCCGCCGCGGCCTTCACGGCGATGCCCGGGATGGCCGCCTACTGCGCGTCCAAGGCGGGCGTCGAGCAGTTCGCCAACGTGCTGCGGCTGGAGACCCGCCGGCAGGGTGTCACCGTCGGCACCGCGCACCCGATCTGGATCGACACCGATCTGGTGAGGGACATCCGCGACGATCTGGCGTCGTTCCGCGCCACGCTGCGCCGGCTGCCGCGGCCGCTGTCCACGGTGGTGCCCGTCGAGCAGTGCGCCCTCGCCCTGATGAGGGGCATCGAGCGCCGCCGGCGCAAGGTCTACGTGCCGCGCTCGCTCGCCGTGGTACAGGCGCTGCGACCGGTCGTGTTGAGCGGCCTCACGGACGCGCTGGTCACCCGGCTGGGCGGCCGCACCCTGGTCGACCAGATGGAGGACGAGGTGCGCCGGCTCGGGCGCTCCTTCGGCCGGACCTCGGTGGGAGGGAAGCCATGAAGGTCCACTTCCGGCGGGCGGGCAGCGGTGCGCCGCTCGTGCTCGTCCACGGCATCGGCCACCGCCACCAGGCGTGGGAACCGGTCTTCGACCGGCTCGCCGCGCACCACGAGGTGATCGCGCTCGACCTGCCCGGTTTCGGCGACTCACCGGTGCCCGACGCCGGCCTGCCCGCCGACATGGCCGGCACCGTCGCCGCGATCCTGCCGGTGTTGGCCGGGTGGGGACTGGAGCGTCCGCACGTGGCCGGCTACAGCCTGGGCGGGGCGATCAGCCTGGAACTCGCCGCCGCCGGGGCGGTCGCCTCGGCCACCGCCCTCTCCCCCGCCGGTTTCTTCACCCCGGCCGAGCGGCGGCGGGCCCTGGCCATCCTCACGCTGTTGCGGGCCAACTCGTACCTGCCCACCCCGATCATGCGGCTCGCGCTGCGCTCGGCGTACCTGCGGGCGATGTGCTTCGCGCCGCTGGTGGCGCGGCCGCGGCTGCTGGACTTCGACCGCGCGCTGGGCGACGCGCTCGCGCTGCGGCGGGCGGTCGGCTTCCGCACCGTGGCCCGGGCCGCCCGCGGCTACCGCTTCGACGGTGCCCGGCTGGCCGCGACGACGGTGCCGGTGACCATCGGCTGGGGCGACTGCGACCGGATCTTCGGCGTCCACCAGGCCGAGCGCGCCCGGGCCGGGCTGCCGGCGGCCCGGGTGGTGACCCTGCCCGGCTGCGGGCACGTGCCGATGAGCGACGACCCGGACCTGGTCGCCGCGCTCATCCTGGAGACCACCGGTGCGGTGCCCCGCACCGAGCGGCGGGACCCGTCCGTCGCCGCGTAGCGACCCTGGATCCCGCCGTTCCCCTCGACCCGTGCACCCCGCCGTTCGCCCTGCCCGCCGAGCGCCGCCGAACCGGGCTTTTCCCAGTGAGCTGGTAGGTTTGACGCCGCAATCGGCGCTGAGCTGCGGAGACGCCGCCCCGGCGCCGACACCCCGGACCGAAGCAGACAGATGACGCACACGTACCCCAGAACCGCCCGCCGACCGGCCCGGGACCGTTGATCCCCGCCGCTCGCCAGGAGGGCGCCGGGCAGCGGGACGAGCCGTTCGCCCGCAGCCGGGCGGCCGAGCACGCCCTACCCTCGCAGCGGTTACTGTGCAGTAGCGAGCTGGGTTGGCGCGGCCTGCTGGCCCGCAGCTACCGGGACCCGGCGCAGGCCGAGGAGTTCCGCACCGCCCAGTCGCCCGACCTGCTGTTCGTGCTGGTGACCAGTGGGACCTACCTGATCGAGAGTCGCCGGGGCGGTCGCTGGCGGCGCGCGGCCTACCACCCCGGCTCCGTCGGCGTCACCGCGCCGGGCAACGCGAGTGTGCTCCGCTGGCGGTCGACCTCCGGGCAACCGATGGAGTCGCTGCATGTGCACCTGGACGCGGGCCTGCTGGCGGAGACGGGGCGCGGGCTCGGTGGCAGCCAGGTCCGGTCCGGGTACCCCGCGTTCCCGGACGCGCTGTCACTGGACGACCCGCTGGTGTCGGCGGCCGGAACCATGGTGCTGAAGGCCCTGCGCCAGCAGGCGCCGCCGCTGTACGCCGACTCGTTGGCGCAGATGCTCGCCACCCACCTGCTGTACCGGGGAGCGTTGGAGTCACCGGCCGACGCCGTCCGGCCGGCGCGGCTCGGGGCGGTGCGGCTGCGCCGCGTCACCGAGTACATGCACGAACACCTGCGGCACGAGATCAGCCTCGACGACCTCGCCGCGCAGGCGAACGTCAGCAAGTACCACTTCCTGCGCATGTTCGCCCGGGAGACCGGCTTCACGCCGCACCGCTACCTCACCCGGCTGCGGATGCGGCACGCGGCCGGCCTGCTCCGGGACACCGACCAGACCGTGCTGCAGATCGCCCTCGCCTGCGGCTACCGCAGTCCCGGCCAGTTCGCGGCGGCGTTCCGCCGCGCGTACGGACGCTCGCCGTCCCGGTTCCGGACCGACCGCACCGGGCCCGGCTGACCGGCGGGAAGCGCGGCGGTTCGCCCGCGCACCCGACGGTCAGCCGCGCTCGCGTCAGGCGTGCGGGTGCAGGAGGTCGTCGAGACCGACGCGGGTGAGGAACTCGACGCGGATCCGGTCGGCGACCGCGCTGACCACCTCGGCGCCGTCGTCCGCCGGGTCGACGTGGACCCGGAACGGACGCTTGCCGTGCGGGGTGCCGACCACCCGCACCACCGCGGCGGCCACCTCCCCGACGTCGGCGTCGGCCGGGGCCAGGGCGGCCAACCGCTGCGACACCTGCTCCATCAGCCCGCTGTAGCGCTCCTCGTACGCCTTCACCGTGTCGACGTCCGCGGGGCGCCCGCTGTGCGCGAAGTGGTTCGTGCCGTGGGTGAATGCTCCCGGTACGACGATGGTGGTCTCGATGCCGAACCGCGCCAGCTCCGCGGCGTAGCTGACCGCGAGGGCGTCCATGCCGGCCTTCGCCGCGAAGTACGGCGCGAGGTAGGGCGGGGTGCCGCCGCGGGTGCTGCTGCTTCCGATCCAGAGCAGCAGGCCACGGCCCTGGGCGCGCAGGTGCGGCAGTGCCGCCCGGTTGACCCGCTGGGTACCCAGCACGTTGACGTCGTAGACGTGGGCGATCTCCTCCGGGGTGAACGCCTCGGTGGGGCCGGTGACCATGTGGCCGGCGTTGTGGATCAGCACGTCGAGGGTTCCGTGCGCGGCGAGGATCGCCGCGACGGCGGCGTCGGCCGACTCCTGCGACTGCACGTCGAGTTCGATCGTGCGCAGGTCCACCGCGTTGGCCTCGGCGAACGCGGCGGCCTCGGCGACGGCCGGGGCGTTGCGCCCGGTGGTGGCGCGCATGCTGGCGTAGACGGTGTGGCCGGCGTCGGCCAGGGCCCGGGCGGTGAGCGCACCGAAGCCGCTGGACGCGCCGGTGACCAGGATGACGGACATGTTCTCCACTCCACTCAGAAGGCGATGACCCGGCGACCGGCGCTGCCCCCGGCGGCCATCGCTTCCAGGGCCTTGGGAGCGTCGCCGAGCGGGATCGGGGTGACGTCGGGAACGATCGCGTGGGCCGCCGAGAAGGCGAGCGTGTCGCGCAGGTCGTGCGGGGAGCCGGACGGGTTGGCCATGACGCGCAGCCGGTTGAGCACCATGGGCTGGGTCGGCAGGAGCAGCGGGCTGTTGTCGTACCCGCAGAGCACCAGCGTGCCGTCCGGGGCGAGCCCACCGAACGCCGCCGCCGCGGCCGCCGTCGACGGGGCCGCGTTGAGGACGACGTCGGCGCCGCCGTCCCACCTCTTGAGCGCCGCGGCCGGATCGGTCTCGTCGGTGGACACGTACCGCTCCGCACCGAGCGCCCGCGCGTGCTCCTCGGACCTGCGCGACTGTCCGATGACGGCGACCCGGGCGCCCATCGCGACGGCGTACCGGATCGCCAGCGCGCCGATCCCACCGGACCCGATGACCGCGACGCGACTGCCGGCCCGGACGCCACCCTGCCGCAGCCCGTTGAACGCGGTGATCCCGGCGCACATCAGCGGGGCGGCCGCGACCGGGTTCAGCCCCGCCGGCAGCGGGGTGACGAACCCCGCCTTGAACACCGCGTACTCCGCGTAGCCGCCGTCGGCGACGATGCCGGTGATCCGCTTGCTCGGGCAGAGGATCTGCTCGCCGCGCACGCAGTGGTCACAGTGCCCGCACGAGTCGTACAGGAACTGCGCGCCGACCGCGGTCCCCACCGCCGGCCAGGTGACCCCCGACCCGGCGGCCTCGACGATCCCGGTGACCTCGTGGCCGGGCACCACCGGGAACCGGGCGAACGGGAAGTGTCCGCGGAGCAGGTTGAGGTCGGTGAAGCAGACGCCGCACGCGGTGATCCGGACGAGCACCTCGCCCGGTCCGGGTGTGGGCACGTCACGCTCGACAAGAGACAGCGGGGCGTCCACCCCGGTTGCTACAGCGGCAAACATCGGCACTCCAACTCACATCGGCCCGCCGGGGTGGCTCGGTGGGCGGGCGTTGACACGGCGGTCGGTACGCCGGACGGCGGACGGCACGTCCGGCACCGTCGAGGCGCGTGGCGCCGGCCCCGGCGCGCTCCCCAGTCTGGGTCGGGCCCGCGGTCATGATCGACCTGAGGATTGCTCGATGAGCGCCGGAAATTGCGCTCCTCGGCCCTGGCGGACCCTCGGCTCGGCCGCCCTTCCGTCCAGGTGTGACCGCCGTCACGCGGTCGCGCTGTCGGGGTCTCCCGGTCGGCTCCGACCTGTCAGCGAGCAGGCGCCCGGAGCGGGTGTCGACGATCGAGAGGACCGTGGCGAGATGACGAAGGTGACCGCCCAGCTGTCGGTGTCGGTGGACGGGTTCTACGCCGGGCCGCGGCACACCGGCGACGGCGACTGGATGACGTCGGCCGAGAGCGCGGGGTTCTTCCGGGTGACCCGGTGGGTGACCGACGCGATGGCCTGGCGCGAACGGCAGGGCTTCGCCGGCGGCGAGCGGGACACGAACTCCGACGTGATCGCCGAGTCGTTCGCGGCGGCCGGGGCGTACGTGATGGGGCGGCGGATGGCCGACGGGGGTGAGGTGCCGTGGGGCGAGGAACCGCCGTTCCGCGCGCCGGTCTTCGTCGTCACGCACCGCGCCCGCCAGCCGCTGATGCGCAAGGGTGGCACCAGCTTCACCTATGTCACCGACGGCGTGGCCAGCGCGGTCGAGCAGGCACGGGCCGCGGCCGGTGGCAAGGACGTCGCCGTGGCCGGCGGCGGCGGCCTGGTGCGGCAGGTGCTCAAGGCCGGGCTGCTCGACGAGTTGGAGCTGCACGTCGTGCCGGTCGTGCTCGGCACGGGTCTGCGGCTGTTCGACGCGGACCTCGACCTGGGCGACAAGGAGGCGGTCGAGCTGACGCCGACCCGGGTCATCCCGACTCCGCAGGTCACCCACATCCGTTACGCGGTGGGCGGCCGCGCCCCGCTCGTGCTCGACGACCGGGGCAGCGGTGGCGGTCGGACGACCGTCACGCCGTGACAACGCCGTCCTGCCGGGCGGTCGGGAGTAGGGTTCGTCGGCATGCGCGTGCTGTTCGCCAGCCTCGCCTCGGTCGGCCACACCTATCCGCTGGTCCCGCTCGCGGTCGCCGTCCGGGAGGCCGGACACGAGGTGCACTTCGCCGCCGGCGAGGCGGTGCACGCACCGCTGGCCGCGAACGGGCTGCGACCGTTCCGTCCCGCGGACGCGTTCTACGAGCTGTACGCCGAGGACCTCGAACCGGAGCTGGCGCGGCTGCGGCCCGACCTGGTCATCCACGGGTGGGGCGTGCCGGGGGCCGCCGTCGCCGCGCACCGCGCCGGTATTCCGAGCATCTGGCACGGATTCGGCCGCATCTTCCCGGACGGGATCGGCCTCGAGCCGCCCGGGAAGGACCCCGAGACCGCCGGACGGCCGCACCTGGACATCTGTCCCCCGTCCCTGCAGGACCGGGACTTTCTCGCCACCGCGGAGCGGATCGAGGTGCGGCCGGTGCCCTACTCCGCACCGGCCACACCGTCCACCGGGGACAGCCAGCTCACCTCCCGGCCGCTGATCTACCTGACGCTCGGTACCGCGTTCGGCACCGCGGAGCTGCTCAGGACGGCCGTCTCGGGGTTGGCGACGCTGGGCGCGCGGGTGGTGGTCGCCGCCGGCCGGGTGCCCCCGGAACAGCTCGGTGACCTGCCGCGCAACGTCACCGTGCAGCCCTGGGTGCCGCAGGCGGAGCTGCTGCCGCACGTCGACGTGGTGGTGCACCACGGCGGCAGCGGCACCACCCTCGGGGCGCTCACCGTCGGCGCTCCGCAGCTGATCCTGCCCCAGGGAGCCGACCAGTTCACCAACGCCGACGCGCTGACCGCCGCCGGGGCGGCGTTGCGCCTGCTGCCCGCCGAACTGAGCGCGGACGCGATCGCCGAGCAGGCCCGCCGGCTGTTGCCGCAGAGCGGACGAGCCGGTCACCGTGACGCGGCGCGCGCGATCGCCGAGGAGATCAGCCGGATGCCCTCCCCGGCCCAGGTCGCCCGCCACCTGCCGGAGCACGCCCGGCGGGACTGAGTCGGCACACCGGACACCGGCGGTCAGCGGGCGAAGCCGACGCTTCGGACGGTGCGTCGCAGACGGAAAGCAATGGGCCTTCGCGGACGATTCGGCGCAGTTCAGCCCACCAGGGTGCAAGCCCGCGGCAGCGACGGAACATGGCGAACAGGGATCAGCAGCGCCGCCGTCGCAGCGCTTTCGCCAATCGGAACTCGGCGGCCGGGCCGACGATTACCGTACGTTAACGTGACCATCTCTTCGGTTACCGCAGCGGCGCTCGGCGCCCTCCTGGTCCTGCCCGGCGTCGCGGTCGCGCCACCGACCCGGGCCGAGGCCGCCCCGTACGTGCCGTGCCCGACGGTGAAGCCGCCGGCGCCGCCGCCCGCCGCGCCGTCGCCGCCACCGGTCGGTCCCGCCGAGCGGGCGGTCGGCGGGCAATCGCTGGCGACGGCGGGGCTGGCCGTGCCGCCGGGCGCGCCGAAGGCGCCGGCGGTGACCGCCACCTCGTGGCTCGTGGCGGACCTCGACAGCGGTGCGGTCCTGGGTGGCTGCGGTCCGCACGAGCGCCGGACGCCGGCCAGCGTGCAGAAGCTGCTGCTGGCGGCGGCCCTGATGCCGCGCCTCGATCCGGCCCAGATGGTCGAGGTGACCCGGGCGGATCTGCGCGATCTCGATCCGGAGAGTTCGCTGATGGGGGTCATCGCGGGCGGCCGGTACTCGGTCGAGAGCCTGTGGCTGGGACTGCTGCTCAAGTCGGGCAACGACGCGGCCAACGTGCTCGCGCGCCTCGGCGGCGGCAGCGCCGGCCGGCCGGGCGGCGTGCAGGCGATGAACGACGAGGCGCGCCGGCTGCGCGCGCACCAGACGCACGCGGTGACGCCCTCGGGCCTGGACGGGCCCGGTCAGTACACCAGCGCGTACGACCTGGCGCTGATCGCCCGAGCCGCCTTCGCCCGCGAGGACTTCTGCCGGTACATCGCCACCACGGTGGCGCAGATACCGGCGCAGCCGACCAACCCCGGCTTCGCGATCGTGCACGACAACACGCTGCTCGGGAAATACCCCGGGACGGTCGGTGGAAAGACGGGCTTCACCGACCTGGCGCGGCAGACGTACGTCGGCGTGGCCGAACGCGACGGTCGGCGGCTCGCGGTCACCCTGCTCGGTGCGGAGACCGCTCCACTGGGCAGCCTGGGAGAAGCTTCCGTCCTGCTCAACTGGGGTTTCGACCTTCCTCGCGGTGCGTCCGTCGGTCACCTGGTCACGCCCGAGGAGAAGAAGTACGACCGGCCCGTCGTTCCGGTCAAGGGCGAGCGCGACGGTGAAGCCGGGGAGTCGTCGTCGTTGCCCGCGGCGCTCGGTCTCGGCGCCGCCCTCGTCCTGGCCGTCCTGTTCCTGGCGGTTCCGTGGTGGCGCAGGGTCGCGCGGCGGGAGACCGACCGACCCTAGCGTGCCGGCCCGCGCGGGGGGTGGGATGCCGGCGGGTGCGCGGCATGTGAGGATGCGGCGCATGCGTGCGGTGATCTTCGACGAGTTCGGTGCCCGACCCGAGGTCCGCGACGTGCCGGACCCGGCGCCACCGCCCGGGGGCGCGGTCATCCGGGTCGAGGCGACCGGGTTGTGTCGCAGCGACTGGCACGGCTGGCAGGGACACGACCCGGACATCCGCCCGCCACACGTCCCCGGCCACGAGTTCGCCGGCGTGGTCACGGCGGTCGGCGCGGGCGTACGCGGCTGGCGGCCCGGCGATCGGGTCACCGCGCCCTTCGTCTGCGCCTGCGGTCGGTGCCCGGCCTGCCTGGCCGGCGACCAGCAGGTCTGCGAGCGGCAGACGCAGCCGGGCTTCACCCACTGGGGCTCGTTCGCCGAGTACGTGGCGGTGCGGGACGCCGAGGTCAACCTGGTCCGGCTCCCCGACGAGCTGGACCACCCGGCCGCGGCGGCGCTCGGCTGCCGGTTCGCCACGGCGTTCCGGGCCGTGGTCGGCCAGGGACGGGTCGCCGCGGGCGAATGGGTGGCGGTGCACGGGTGCGGCGGTGTGGGGCTCTCCGCGGTGATGATCGCGGCGGCGTGCGGCGCGCGGGTGGTGGCGGTCGACATCGCTCCCGGCGCGCTCGAGCTGGCCCGCAGCTGCGGGGCGACGGTCTGCCTGGACGGCGGTGCCCTTACCGGGCCCGGCGCGGTGGCCGCGGCCGTCCGGGGGGCGACCGGCGGCGGCGCCCACCTGTCCCTCGACGCGTTGGGCAGCCACGCCACCTGCACCGCCTCGATCGAGAGCCTGCGGCGGCGCGGACGGCACGTGCAGGTCGGGCTCCTCCCCGCCGCCCAGGGCCGGCCGGCCCTGCCGATGGAGCTGGTGATCGCGTACGAGCTGGAGCTGCGGGGCAGTCACGGCATGCCCGCGCACGCCTATCCCGAACTGCTCCGGCTGGTCACCGCCGGCGTGCTGCGCCCCGCCGAGCTGGTCACCCGGACCATTGGCCTGGCCGAGGCGCCCGACGCGTTGGTCGCGATGGACCGGCCCGCCGCCGGCGGGATGTGCCTCATCCGTCCACACTGACCGCTTGGGCCGAGCCGGCCGGCATCTTGTGGCAAGGATTGAACGGTGGTTCAATCCTTGCGTGGTCTACCGGAGCACCGAGCGGGTCAAGGCTCGGCTGAGCGCGTCGCGGGAGCGGATCATCACCGCCGCGCTCGAGATCATGGCCGGAGCCGGGTACGCCGGCTGCTCGGTGGCCGCCGTCGCCGAGCGGGCCGGCGTGGCCACCGGCACCGTCTACCGCCACTTCCCCGCCAAGGCGGACCTGTTCGCCGAGGTGTTCCGCACCGCCTCGCAGCGCGAGGTGGACGCGGTCGCGCGCGCCGCCGCGCTGGAGACCACCGCCGCCGAGCAGGTCTCCGCCGTCGTCGAGACCTTCTCCGGTCGCGCGCTGAAGTCCCCGCGGTTGGCGTACGCCCTCCTCGCCGAGCCGGTCGACCCGGCGGTCGACGCCGAGCGGCTCGTCTTCCGCCGCGCGTACGCCGACCTGATCGCCGGTTACGTCGCGGCGGGCGTGGCGAGCGGTGAGCTCCCTCCGCAGGACCCGGAGCTGACCGCGACCGCTCTGGTCGGCGCCCTGGCCGAGGCCATGGTCGGTCCGCTGGCGGCCGGGGTCGCCGGCCCGGACACCATCCCCAGCCTGATCAGGTTCATCCACCGCGCGCTTGGAGTATCGCCGTGACGACGCACGAGGTCCTCAACCAGGTTCCCCCGCTGGTCGGCTACGACGCGGCGGACGACCCGGCACTGCTCGACGGGCTCGCCCGCGAGGGCGCCGGGTGGGCCGCCGCCGAGCTGCACGAACTCGGCCGCCTCGGCGGCGCCGGGGAGGCGATCGAGCACGGCCGGCTGGCGAACGAGCATCCACCCGTGCTGCGCACCCACGACCGCTACGGCCACCGGATCGACGAGGTGGAGTTCCACCCGGCCTGGCACGAGCTGATGCGCACCGCGGTCGCGCACGGGCTGCACGCCGCGCCGTGGGCGGACGACCGGCCGGGCGCGCACGTGGCCCGGGCGGCCAAGTTCTACACCTGGCGCCCCGACGCCGGGCACGGCTGCCCGATCTCGATGACCTACGCGGCGGTGCCGGCGCTGCGGCACAGCCCGGAGCTGGCCGCGCGGTACGAGCCGCTGCTCACCGCCACGACGTACGACTTCGGGCTGCGCCCGCCGCTGGCCAAGCAGGGGCTGCTGGCCGGCATGTCGATGACGGAGAAGCAGGGCGGCTCGGACGTGCGCGCCAACGCCACCACCGCCCGCCCCGAACCGGACGGCACCTACCGGCTCCTCGGGCACAAGTGGTTCACCTCCGCGCCGATGTGCGACATCTTCCTCACCCTCGCCCAGGCGCCCGGCGGGCTCACCTGCTTCCTCGTCCCGCGCGTCCTGCCCGACGGCACCCGCAACCCGATGCGGTTGATGCGCCTGAAGGACAAGCTGGGCAACCGGTCCAACGCCTCCGCCGAGGTCGAGTACGAGCACGCGGTGGCCTGGCGCGTCGGCGACGAGGGCCGGGGCGTGCGCACCATCATCGACATGGTCAACCTGACCCGCCTCGACTGCGTCATCGGCGCGGCGGCCGGGATGCGCCAGGGCGTGCTCACCGCCGCCCACCACGCCACCCACCGGCAGGCCTTCGGCCGGTACCTCGCCGACCAGCCGCTGATGCGCAACGTGCTCGCCGACCTCGCGGTCGAGTCCGAGGCCGCCACCGTGCTGATGATGCGGCTCGCCGGCGCGACCGACCGGTCCGCCCGCGGGGACGCCGACGAGACCGCGTTCAAACGGCTCGCCCTCGCCGTCGGCAAGTACTGGGTCTGCAAGCGCTGGCCGGCGCACGCCGCCGAGTCCCTCGAATGCCTGGGCGGCAACGGCTACGTCGAGGAGTCCGGCATGCCGCGGCTGTTCCGCGAGTCCCCGCTGAACTCGATCTGGGAGGGCTCCGGCAACGTCGCCGCGCTGGACGTGCTGCGCGCTCTGGCCAGGGAACCCCAGGTCATGGCGGCGTTCCAGGCCGAGGTGAGCGCCGCCGCCGGCGCCGATCCACGGCTCGACGCCGCGATCCGCCAGGTGCGGGCCGACCTGTCCGACCACGACGACCTCGAACTGCGGGCCCGCCGCGTCGTCGAACGGCTCGCCCTGGTGCTGCAGGGCTCGCTGCTGGTGCGGCACGGCCACCCCGCCGTCGCCGACGCCTTCTGCGCCTCCCGGCTCGGCGGCGACCACGGGCAGGCGTTCGGCACCCTGCCCAGCGGTGTCGACTTCGCCGCGATCATCTCCCGCGCGGTGCCCAAGGTGGGCTGACCCGGACGACGCCGCGGCGAATGTGCGCGACGGCCGCAGCCGGGCGCGGGGCCCGGAAATGCGGCGGACCGGGCCGGCAACGGGCGACTAGGTTGGTGCGGTGGAATCGCGAGCCGTCACCGTCGAACGACGGGTCACCGAACGGGGCGAACTCGTCCTGCGGGCCAGCGGCGGGCACTACGAGGTGATCAGCAACGGCGTCTTCCTGATGGACACCCGGGCCGGGCGGTCCGAACGGCTGCTGGTTCAGACGGCGCTGGGCGTCGTACCCGGGAACGCGCGAATGCTGATCGGCGGGCTCGGGGTGGGCTTCTCGCTGGCCGAGGCGGCCCGCTCCGAGCGGCTCGCGGAGATCACCGTGGTGGAGATCGAGCCGGCGCTGGTGGCGTGGCACCGGACGCACCTGTCCCGCTTCAGCGCACACGCGCTGGACGACCCCCGGGTGAACGTGGTGACCGCCGACATCGTGTCCTTCCTGCGCGCGACCGACCAGCGCTTCGACGCGATCTGCCTGGACGTCGACAACGGTCCGGACTGGACGGTGTTCGACGGCAACGCCGCCCTCTACGGTGCGCACGGAACCGCCCTGCTGCGGTCCCGGCTGCTCCCCGGCGGGGTGCTGGCGGTCTGGAGCGCCGCCGCCTCCGCGGCGTACGCCGAGCGGCTGGCGGAGCACGTCGGGCCGGTGCAGACCTACCGCGTCGAGGTGCCGCGCGGCGACCCGGACGTCGTCTACCTCGCCCGCGCCCGCTGAGCCGCGGTCAGGGCGGCGTCAGGCGCCTCCGGCCCGGCTGCGCAGCGCCACCAGCCCCGGCACGGCGACCCGACCCCGCTCCACGCCGGTGGCGGGATCGTGCCAGCTCACCGCGTCGCGTTGGCCGACGTGCAGGCGGGTGCCGTCGGGGCTCAGCACAAGACCGGTGACGGGTTCGCGGACCGGCCAGGCGGTGCCGGGGCCGAGGCGCGCGAGATCCACCGTACGCACCGTCGTGCCGGCGCCGACGAAGAGCCGGTCGCCGTCGGCGGCGGCGTGCGCCGTGCCGGTGCCCGTGGTCAGCGTGGCGGTCCCGCGTACCGTCAGGTCCTCGGTGGAGATCTCCGCGACGCCACCCGAGGCGACGTCGGTGACGAAGAGCCGGCGCCCGTCGGGGGTGATCGCCATGGCGTGACCGTTGGCCGGCGCCTCCCCGAACGGGTGCGGCAGGTCGACGCAGTACGCCCACCGCTCGACGAGGTTCAGCGTGTGCACGAACGCGTGCGCGTTGCCGGGCCGCCCGCTGGCCAGGTCGCGGCTGTGCCGGTGGCCGGGCTGGTGGGTGTAGAGCGTGTAGAGCGTGCGGCGGTCCGGGGCGAGCACGGCCTGGCGTCCGTCGCCGCGCATCTCCTCCTCGGCGCCGGGCGGGACCGGCGCCTTGGCGCGGGTGGAGAGCGGGCCGGGCGCCCTGGTGGCCAGGTCGACGACGCGGACCCGGTAGCGGTCCGGCGCCGCCGCCGGCAGCCACTCGAGGACGAACAGTCCGGTGTGATCCCCGGTGAACGCCTCGGGCACGAAGTTGCCACGCAGCTCCAGCCGGTGCCGCACGCCGGTGAGATCGGCGATCAGCACCGGCGTCACGTCCCGCCCGGCCGGGCGCCCCGCGGTGACACTCACCTTCTCGGCGGTGAAGGCCACCGCCGTACCGTGGGCGGAGACGGCCTGCGGTACCCAGCGTCCGGGCAGCGTGACCCGGGGGGAGGTACGGCCGGTGCCGGTGTCGATCCGCCAGAAGGCGGTGTCGGCACCCTGCGCGGCGGCCGCGTAGATCACCAGCCCGTCCGCGGTGGCGACGGCGTCCGGGATCGTCTGCCGCTCGCCGCCGCGCAGCACGCCGAGGCCGCCGTCGAGCTCGACGAGCAGCGCGTCGGGAAGGGTGACGGCGGGTGGCGCGGTCGCGCCGCCGACCGGGTCGCAGCCGACCAGCGCGGCGGCGCCGGTGCCGGCGAGCGCGGTCAGCAGGGTGCGCCGCGAGATCGTCGTGTTGGGCATCATGTCCCGGTGACACCGCCACGTCCGCCGGGGTTCCGCCCGGGCGGATGGAACCGGCGCGGCGTCGGCGGTGTCATGAGTTCAGTCCCCACCGGAGGTTCCCCTGGACGACGAAGAGTCCGTCACCCGAGCCCGGGCCGGTGACCTGGAGGCGTACGAACTCCTGGTCGCCCGGCACACCGCGTCCGCCTACCGGACGGCGGTGCTGCTCGGCGCGGGCTCGGATGCCGAGGACGTCATCCAGGAGGCGTTCGTGAAGGGATACCGCAAGCTGTCCCGCTATCGGGGCGAGTCGTCCTTCCGCTCGTGGCTGCTGGCCATCGTCGCCAACGAGACCCGCAACCTGCACCGCTCGCGCGGCCGGCGGGACGGACTCGTGCTGCGGGCCGCGGCGAACCGGGAGTCGGAGGTCGCCGAGGACGTCGCGGTGGGCAGCGTCCTCGCCGCGGAACGCCGCGCCGTGCTGCTGCAGGCGCTGCGCCGGCTGCCGGTGAAGGACCGGGAGGTGATCGTCTGCCGATTCTTCCTCGACCTCAGCGAGGAGGAGACCGTGACGACGCTGGGGTGGCCCCGGGGCACGGTGAAGTCGCGGACGTCCCGGGCGCTGGCGAAGCTCCGCGTCCTGCTCGACGGTGAGGTGGTTCGCGGTGGATGACCTCGAAAGGGAGCTGCGCGACCTGTCCGCCTGGCTGGAGACGCCCGAACCGCCCGACGTCACCGCGCGGGTACGCGCGCGGCTCGGCACACCCGCGCCCGGCCGCCGCCGGTGGCGTTACTACCTGGCCGCGGCGCTCGTCGCCCTGCTCGTCGCGTTGCTGCCTCCCGGGCGGGCCGCCCTCGCCGACGCCGTGTCGGGGCTGCTGCGCTTCGCCGGGATCATCGTCGACACGTCGCAGGAACCGGCACTGCCCACCGGCACTCCGTCGCCGATACCGACACAGCGGCCCGCCGCCCTGCACGAGGCCCAACGGCAGGTGCGCTTCCCGATCCGGCTACCGGCGGCGCTCGGCCCACCCGAGCAGGTGCTGCTCGCCGACCCCGACGGCACGGGCAGCTACCGGGTGGCCACCCTGCTGTACCGCGGGGGCGCGCTGCGCATCGACGCCTTCGACGGCGGGCTCGATCCGGTCTTCCACAAGCAGGCCAGCGGGCCGGGCACGGAGTTTGTCGAGGTCGACGGTGACTTCGCCATCTGGGTCGGCGGCCCACACGCCGTGTCGTACGTGGACCGCACCGGCCAGGTCCGGGTGGAGACCGCGCGGCTCGCCGCCTCGACCCTGATCTGGCAGGAGGCCGGGGTGACCTACCGGCTCGAAGGCGAGCTCAGCAAGGTCGAGGCGGTCGGGATCGCCAACACGCTCGACTAGCCGAGCCCCTCCCCCGGACGCGCCGGAGCGGCGGCGCGGGCGGGGCTGGCGAGCAGCCGGAGGAAGTGCTCGACGGTCTCCGTCATCGCGGCCCGACCGAGGGAGAGGTACCCGCGGGGGTCGGTGACGCCGCCGTCGTCGGCGAGGCGGGCCCGGACCGCCGAGGTGAACGCGACGTTCAGCGCGGTGCCGATATTGATCTTGACGATTCCACCGGCCACCGCTCGGACGAGTTCCTCGTCGGGCAGCCCCGACGAGCCGTGCAGCACCAGCGGCACGCCGACGGCGTCGCGCAGCTTGCCGATCAGCGCGTGGTCGAGGGTGGCCGTCCGGGTGGTCATGGCGTGCCGGCTGCCGACCGCCACGGCCAGCGCGTCCACCCGCGTCGCCGCCACGTACGCCGCCGCCTGGTCCGGGTCGGTGCGGGCGCCCGGCGCGTGGGCGTCCAACGGCGCCTCGCCGGCCTTGCCGCCGATCCAGCCCAGCTCCGCCTCCAGCCACAGTCCCCGCTCGTGGGCCCAGTCGGCGGCCCGCCGGGTCGCTGCCACGTTGGCCGCGTAGGGCAGCCCCGCCGCGTCGTACATCACCGAGCTGAATCCGGCGTCGGCCGCCTGGCGCAGCAGCCCCTCGTCCCGTACGTGGTCCAGGTGCAGCGCGACCTCGACGCGGGCGGCCCGGGCCACCTCCGCCGCCGCCCGGGCCAGCGGAAGCACCTGCCCGCCGTGGTACTTCACGGCGTTCTCGCTGATCTGGAGGATGGCCGGGGCGCCGGCCCGTTCCGCCCCGCCCACGATCGCCTCGGCGTGTTCGAGCGTGACGACGTTGAAGGCGACGGCCGCGTGGCCGCTCCGCGCGGCCCGCGCGACGAGGTCGGCGGTGGATGACAGGGGCATGGCTGGACTCCGGTCGTCAGGTGGTGTCGGCAATCGGCGTGCGCGACACGGCCGGTCGGGGGGCGAGCCGGTGGTAGGTGTCGGCGTCGAACTGGCCGGCGCGGGGCGCCCGTACCGTGGCCGCGGACAGCGCCACGGCGTCCGCCAGCCGGTGCGGCCACGGCGTTCCGGTGTGGATGCCGGCCCCGATCGCGGCGACGACCGAGTCGCCGGCTCCGGTCGGGTTGCCGACCAGCGGTACCGGCGGTCCGGCGCGGAAGGTGCCCTCGGGAGTGACGGCGAGCAGGCCCTCCGGCCCGAGGGAGGCCACCACGGCCCGCGCCCCGGCCGCGCGGAGCGCTTCGGCGGCGGCGAGCGGGTCGGGCAGGCCGGTGGCGTCGGCGAGTTCGGTGGCGTTCGGTTTGACCACGTCCGGGCCCGCGGCGATCCCGGCCAGCAGCGGCGGTCCGGCCGCATCCAGGATCACCGGCACGCCGGCTCGCGCGGCCGCGTCCGCCAGTTCGGCGTACGCCCTCTGGGGCAGGCCCGGCGGCAGGCAGCCGGAGAGGACGAGCACCGACGCGTCGGCGAGCAGTCGCCGCACCTGCCCGCGGAGCGCGTCCCACTCGTCGCCCGCCACGGCCGGGCCGGCCTCGTTGAAGACGGTGGCGTCCCCGCTGGCGACGTCGACGACGGTGAACGTCCGCCGGCTCTCCCCCGCGGTGCCGACCAACCGGTGGGCGATGCCGTGCCGGTCGAGGTCGGCGGCGATGGCCGCGCCGGCGAGGCCGCCGCGGAACGCCACGGCGACGGTGGGAAGCCCCAGCGTGTGCAGGACGCGGGAGACGTTGATCCCCTTGCCGCCGGCCTGGACACCCACGTCGGTGACCCGGTGGCTGCGGTGCGGCACCAACGACGCGACGGTGTGCGTGATGTCGAGCGCGGGGTTCAGCGTGACCGTGACGATCATGTCGCGCCCGGGTCCACCGGGGCAGGGTGTCGCATGACCCCTCCAACCGCTTTCGTATCGGGCTGGACCGTAAGACGGCAACGGCGGTCCTGGCAAGTGCCGGCCTATCCGGATGGGCCGGCCGGACGTCGGCTTGTCGAGGGCTGTCCGGCCGGACAAGGGCGGCGCGCCGGGCGGAGCTGCGGTCCACGGGCGGGCCGACCCTTGACGGCCTACTGCCGCCATGATTAAGGTCCGGGCCGTAATGACGCGGACGAACGGAGACCACGATGCCCCTCAGCCGTCGATCGCTCCTCGCGGGTAGCTGCCTCACCGGCGCGGCCCTTGCGGTGGGCCAGGGTCCGCTGGTGGCGCCGGCGTTCGCGCAGGACGACGAGCCGCTCACCCCGACCAGTTTCGGTCCGGCGTCGTTGACCGCCGCCGTCCGCGGCGCCGCCGTCATCGGCGACAGCGTCTTCATCACCTCCCGGTTCAACACACCGGAGGGGAAGATGCGGCTGGGCGAGTTCGACGTCCACACCGGCGAGATGCGCGGCATCGACGACCTCGCCATCCCGAGCAACGGTGGGCAGAAGCTCGCCGCCGACGGCCGCTACGTCTACATCGGCCCGGCCGGCAGCGCCCACGTCTACCGGTTCGACCCGCAGACCAGAGAGCTGGTGGCCTGGGCGCGGGCCGGGGGCAGCACCACCTGGTACTACGACATGGTCGTGCACGGCGAGCACCTCTACCTCGGCACGTACCCCGACTGCACGGTGAAGCGGGTCCGGCTGGCCGACGCGACGGTCGAGACGTACGGTCGCATCTCCAGCTCGCAGTACGCAGCGGCCGTCGCGGTCGACGACGAGTACGTCTACGGCGGCTCGGCCGCGCCCGGCACCCTGCTGGTCTGGCCGAAGGCCGGCGGCACCCCGACCAACCTGACCGCGCACCTGAGCGCCTCCCCGGTCGGCATCCTCGACCTGACGGTCGCCGACGGGGTCATCTACGTCGCCAGCGGCCGGCAGCTGATCTCGTTCCGCCGCGACGGCTCCGACCGGGTCTCCCGGGACATCCCCGCCGAGGACCGCTACATCGACCAGGTCACGGTCGGCAGCGACGGCAAGGTGTACGCGCTGACCCGGCTCACCACCAACCTCTACGAGGTGACGGCGGACGGCCTGGTCAAGGTCGGCAAGCCGCTCGCCGACGTGGAGAACCAGCTCCTCGCCCCGCTGCCGGGCGGTGTCCTGCTCGGCGTGAGCGGCCTCGGGCACGTCTGGCGGGCGACGCCGAACGGCCCGGCCAGCGTGTGGCAGACCGCCACCCGGGGCTTCGGCTACCCGGAGACCATCCAGTCGATGCTGCGGCACACCCGGAACACGATCTGGGTGGGCGGCCACTACGCGATGACGGTGCACCGCCCGGAGGCCGGCACCAGCCACCGGTTCGACGTCAACGGCGAGGTCAAGGCGATGGCCGAGGGGAAGGCCGGCACGGTGTACGCGGGCCTCTACCCGAGCACGCAGATCGTGGCGATCGACCCGGACAGCTTCGCCGTCAGCGTGCTGGGGCTGCTCGGCAACGAGCAGCTGCGCACCAAGCGGATCCACGTCGACCGGCCCCGCAACCAGCTGATCGTGGCGTCCAGCCCGCAGACCACCAAGCACACCGGCGCGCTGACCTTCATCGACCTGGCCAGCAACAGCGTCGACGCGCACCGGGAGTTCCTGCCCGAGCAGAGCGTGATGGACGTGGTGGTGCAGGGCACCACGGCGTACATCGCGGGCGACACCTACGGCGAGGGCACCACCGGCCCGATCCGCCGGACCGCGCAGGTGGCCGCCGTCGACATCGTCACCCGCAAGCTGCTCTGGCGCGAGGAGATCAAGCCGGACTGGCAGTCGTACGAGAGCTTGCACGTGGTCGGCAACCTGCTCTACGCGATGGGCCGGCGTCCGCGCGGGGCCTGGTTCGCCTACGACCTGATCACCGGCACCATCGTGATGGAGGGTGACCTCGGCGGCTACGGCCAGTTCAACGGGGTCGACGGCCGGGTGTTCTCCTGGGTGCACTGGACCAACGACATCTGCGAGCTGCCGACCGTTCCGGGCGGTGAGGTGACCACGCTGTACGACAACGTGCCGCGTGGCTGGTACAACAACCCGGCGTTCAACTTCACCCCGGACGGCAGGGCTACCTGGGGGATGCTCGGCATGGACCTGGCCCGCTTCCCGCTGCCGAAGGAGTAGCCGCCCCGCCGATTCAGGCTGGCGCGGGGGTCGGCCCGGTGTAGCCGCTGCTCCACCGGAACCGGTTGCTCGGCTGGGCGTACTCCTCGATGACGTGCGCGATCCAGCCCGCTGTCCGGGCGACCGCGAAGATCACCTCGGCCGCGCCCGGGCCCATGCCGGTCGCGTGCGCCAACGCGGCTACGGCGAAGTCGACGTTGGGCAGGGCGTCCCGCCGCGCCGCCGTGGCGATCAGGCCGTCGACGGTTCGCCGCAGGTCGCCCTCGACCGGCAACTCCGTGACGAGATCGAGCAGGGCCGCCCCGCGCGGGTCGCCCTCGGGATAGAGCGGGTGCCCGAAGCCGGGCAGCCCGCCGGTCCGCAGCCACTCGGCGATCGCGGCCGACGCCCCGTCCCGCAGCGCGGCCTGGATGAACCGGTGGACGCTGCTGCCGATCGCGCCGTGCATCGGCCCGTCCAGCGCGCCGAGACCCGCGAGCACCGCCGCGTACGGGTTCGCTCGGGTCGACGCCGCGACCCGGACCGCGATGGTCGAGGCGGCCAGGTCGTGGTCGGCGAGCAGGACGAGTGCGGCGTTGAGCGCGCGGACGCCGGCCGCGGACGCCGGGGCGGCGGTCAACCGGGACCACAGGCGGGTCGCCAGGCCGTCGTCTGGTGGCGTCCCGCCCACCGGGGGCAGGGCGTCGACCATGGTGGACAGCAGCGCGGGCGCGAGCGCGGTAACGGTGGCCGGCGCCAGGTCGAAGCGCAGCGGGTCCATCGCGGCGGCGACGGCGACGATCACCGGCAGCCGGTCGAAGAGCCGGGCCTGAGCGGGCAGGTGGTCGCTGGCCCGCCTCGCCCGCTCCAGGGTCTCCGCGGACGCGGTGAAGGCGGCGTGCCGCCGCTCGCCCGTCCACAGCCAGTGCGCGACCTCCTCGAACGGGGCGACCGGCGCGAGGGTCGCGGCATCCAGTCCCCGGTAGTGCAGCCGCCCGTACGCGATCAGGGTGGTAGCGGTGCGCATCGCCGGGGCGGCGTCGCGTTCCGGCCGGGTCGCCTGCGTACGGGCGGCCAGCCGCTCCACGTCGGCCAACCGGAACCGGCTGACCCGATCGCCGGGAACCTTGACCCGGTCAAGCAACCCTCGGCTGACGTACGCGTAGACGGTCTCCGGCTTGATGCGCAGGCGGTTCGCCACCTCGACGGTGGTCAGCAGGTGCTCCGCGGGCATGTGGCCATGCTCTCACATTGACTGGATCAATGTTGACTGGCTCGGTTCGCCGGCACGAGGCTGCCGGCATGGCTGACACCATCACCGTTCCACGCGGGCTCGCCGGCGTCGTGGTCACCGACACCACCATCGGCCACGTCCGCGGCCACGAAGGCTTCTACCACTACCGCCAGTTCTCGGCGATCGACCTTGCCGAGCACCGGACGCTGGAGGACGTGTGGGCGCTGCTCATCGACGGTTCCCTCCCTGCCGAGCCCAAGGCGCTGCACGACGAGATCGCACCGCTGCGCCACATCCCGCCCGCGGTCGCCGCCGCCCTGCCCGGCATCGCCGCCGCCGCGACGGCGCAGGACCCGATGAGCGGGCTGCGCGCCGCGCTGGCCGTCGCCGGCCTCGCCGCCGGAGCCCGCCCGCTCTACGACACCTCGTCCGCCGAACGGCGGTCCCAGGCGATGGCGCTCTGCGCCCTCACCCCCAGCCTGCTGGCGGCCCTGTTCCGGCTGCGCGCGGGCCTGGCGCCGATCGAGTCGCGCGACGACCTGTCGCACGCGGCGAACTACCTGTACATGATCACCGGCGAGGAGCCGTCCGAACTGCACGCCCGCGCCGTCGAGCGCTATCTGATCGCGACCGTCGACCACGGGTTCAACGCGTCGACGTTCACCGCCCGCGTCATCGCCTCCACCGGCGCCGACATCTACGCCTGCGTCGGTGGCGCCCTGGGGGCGCTGTCCGGCCCGCTGCACGGCGGAGCTCCGAGCCGGGCCCTCGACACCCTCGACGCCATCGGCTCCATCGACCGGGCAGACGCGTGGTTGCGCTCCCGGATTCTGAACGGCGAGCGGATCATGGGGTTCGGGCACCCGATCTACCGGACGGAGGACCCGCGGTCCCGCATGCTCAAGGGGATCGCCCAGAGCCTCGGCGGGCCGCTGGTGGACCTCGCGGTGGCCGTGGAGGAGCGGGTCCTGTCGTTGCTGGCGGAGCTGAAGCCCGGCCGGGAGCTGCACACCAACGTGGAGTACTACGCGGGTGTCGTCATGCACCTGTGCGGGCTGCCCCGGGCGATGTTCACACCGACCTTCGCCACCAGCCGGGTCATCGGGTGGTGCGCCAACGTGCTGGAACAGGCCGCGGACTCGAAGATCATCCGGCCGGACTCGAAGTACGTGGGCCCTCCTCCGCCACAACCGCTGCCCTGAGCGGACCGTAGGGCGGGCAACGGCGGTACGTACCGCGTCCGGGCCGTCTCCCGACGAAAGGCGACCCCGGCGGCCCGTCAGCGCGGCCCCGGCGGCCCGTCGTGCGCGGCGCCGCCGGGCTGGCGCGGCGTCAGGAGACGTCGAGCCGGAACAGCTCGGCGGCGTTGCGCCAGGCGACCCGCTCGGCCAGTTCCGCGTCGAGGTCGGCGGCGAGCACCGCGCCGTACGCGGCGGCCGGGTCGATCAGCGTGGCGTCGGTGCCGAAGAGCAGTCGCTCGGGGTTGACCGCCGCCGCCACGGCGGCGAAGCGCCCCGCCTCGGTGTGCGAGAAGCAGGGCTCCAGCCAGAGCCGGTCCACCCCGTTGGCCGCCTCGATGGCGTGCCGCCAGCCGTTCGCGCCCATGTGCCCGGCGATGGCGCGCGCACCGGGGATGTCCGCGACCGCCTGGGCCAGGTCGAGCGGCGTCGCGTCCCAGGTGTGCACGAGGGCGGGCAGGTCGTGCGCGGCGGCCAGTTCCAGCGCCGCCCGGGTCTGCGGAGAGTTCGCCGGCGAGCCGGTGTAGTCGGTGTGAATCTTCACGCCGACGAACCGGCCGGTCGGCAACAGCTCCCGCAGGTCCCGTTCGGCGTCGTCGAGCCGGCGCGGGTTGACCGTCAGGTAGCCGAGCAGCCGGTCGCTGCTCTCCAACACCCGGGCCATCGCCCGGTTGCCGGCGGCCACGTCGTAGATCACCGCCTCGGTGGCGGAGACGACGGCCAGGTCGATGCCGTACCGGTCCATCACCGCGAGGTTGGTGGCGACCGCACCGACCTCCATGCTGAAGAACCACGGTCCCCAGTGGGCGTGCACGTCGATGATCATCGGGTCAGTCCCAGGATCCGGTGGGCGTTCCCGCCCGTCACCGCCGCCACCGCGGACGGGCCGAGCCCGGCCCGGGCCAGTCGCAACCGCGGCACGACGGGCTCGTAGAACGGGGTGCGGGAGCCGTACAGCAGGCGCTCCGCGCCGACGTGGGCGGCGATGGTCTCCAGCGCGTCCGGCGAGTTGAGCAGCCGGGTGGAGGTGTGGAAGCCCGGCTCGTCGCGGGCCGCCACCACGAAGTCGCCCAGGTGGTAGAAGTGCGTGTCGAGGAAGACCACGGTCGCGCCGCGCAGCGGCCGCCAGAACCGGCGGACGTCCCCGCCGGTCAGGATGACCAGGCCGGCCTCGGCCGCCCGCCGGGCGACGTGCCGCACCGACGGGAAGTCCGGCTCGACGTGCTGCTCGTCGGGGAAGAGCCGGACGGCCCGGAAGCCGCGCTCGGCGAGCCGGACGACCTCCCGCTCGGCACCGAGCGGGTCGCGCAGGTCCAGCCCGCCCACGGGCAGCACGCCGGGGCCGGCGAGGGCGGACACCTCGTCGTTGCCGCTGCGGACGTCGAACAGGGCCGCCCGGAGGCTGGCCACGGCCGCCCGCTCGACGCCGTTGGCGGCCAGTGTCGCGGCGACCGCCGCCGGCTCGCCGGTGGGCCCCGGTCGGTCGGCGTACCGACCGACGAGCACGTCGATGTCGAGGGTGACCGGCGGCAGGTCGCCGGCGGCGAACGGGTTGCCGGTCACCGGCGCCCCGCCACTCGCAGCACCCGGTCCCGGTCGCCGTCGGGCAGCGCCGGGGCGTGCGGGTCGCCCGCGTGGTCCGCCGGGATCCGCCCCTCCTCCGCGGCGATCCAGAGCATGCGTTGCACGTAGCCTTCCATCGGTTCGGTGAACGTCACCTCGGCGAGCCGGTCGAGGTCGGCGGAGGTGGTGAGGAACTCGTCGTACCGCTTGTCGGCGTAGGCCCGCAGCACCCGGGCGGTGACCGGGACGGCGGCGGCGGCCAGGCCGACCAGGGCCGCCTCGGCCCCCCACATCAGCGACGGCCCGAACATCCGGTCCTCGCCGGTGACCGCGAGCCGGTCCGCCCGGTGCGCGGCGGCCAGGGCCGCCTGGCAGGCGAGGGCGTCGTGCAGCCGGGCCACCTTGACCCCGGCGACGCCGGGGTGCTCCAGCAGGGCCGCCAGTCGCGGCGCGGAGTAGGGCCGGCTGTAGAGGTCGAAGGCGAGCATCGGCAGCCCGGCGGCGCGCCAGACCGCGTCGTGGTGGTCGACGGCGTCGCCGTCGACCGGGAAGACCAGCAGGCCGGACGCGCCGAGGGCGGCTGCCCGGGCGGCCTGCGCGGCCACGTCGTCGGTGTGCTCCCCCGGCCGGCCGCCCACCCCGACGATCACCGGCACCCCGGTGTCGACGGCGCAGCGGACGACCAGGTCGCGGGTTGCCGCGTCGAGGTAGGGGCCGCGGCCGGTGTGGGCGCACACGGCGAGGGCGTCCGCGCCGTCGGACACCAGCCCGCGCAGGTACCGGTCGAGCACACCCGCGTCGACGACGCCGGCCGCGTCCACCGGGGTGGCGGTAGCGGCGACCAGCTGCCAGCGCAGCCGGTCACGCAGCGCGGCGGCGGCCGGCGCGATCACGCGGTCACCGCCGCGCGGACGGCCCGGGCGATCTCGTCGACGTGCGCGTCGGTGTACCGCTCGTTCCAGTCGATCACCAGCAGGGTCTGCGCGATGAGCCGCTCGGCGACGGGGAACGCGCCGGGGCCGTAGGTCGGCAGCCGGTCCGCCGGCGGCACGGTCAGGGGGAAGCGGGAGGTGCCGTAGACGGGCGACTCGGTCAGTGCCGGGGCGCAGTGCAGGGGCTGCTCGAGGTAGCCGGCGCGGGCCGGTATCCCGGCGGCGGCGAGTTTCCCGGCCACCTCGTGGTTGGTCAGCGGCGGGTCCAGCACGATCGGGAACAGCCACCAGGCGTGCGCGTCCACGTCCGCCGGCAGGTGCACGCCGGGCAGGTCGGCCAGGGCGGCGACCAGCCGCCGGGCGGTGCGCCGCCGGTCGGCGAGCACCCCGGGCAGCTTCGCCAGTTGGGCCCGGGCGACGGCGCCGGCCAGCTCGGTCATCCGGTAGTTCAGGCCGAGGCCGACGTGCCGACGGGCCTCGTCGCGCGGCCAGCCCTTGTCGGCGAAGAGCCGCATCCGGCGGGCCAGCGCCGGGTCGTCGGTGACGGCCAGGCCACCGTCGCCGCAGGTGATGTGCTTCCACTGCTGGAGGCTGAAGCAGCCGATCGCGCCGGCCGTGCCGGCCAGGGTGCCGTCCGGGTAGCGGGTGAGCCAGGCCTGCGCGCAGTCCTCGATCAGCGGCACGCCGGCGGAGTCGGCGACCGCGCGCAGGTCGGCGGCGGCGCCGAACAGGTGCACCGCGAGGATCGCCCGGGTGCGCGGCCCGATCGCGGCGGCGACCGCCGCGGGATCCAGGTTGCCGGTGTACGGATCGACGTCGGCGAAGACCGGCACCGCGTTCTGCGCGAGAATGGGCGCGACCGTGCCGAAGTCGCTGATCGGAGAGGTGATGATCTCGTCGCCAGGATCCGGCGCGACGGCCGCGACGGCCAGGTGCAGGGCCGCGGTTCCGGAACTGGCGGCCACGGCGTGCGACACTCCATGGCGGTCGGCCATCTCGCGCTCCAGGGCGCGGACCTCAGTGCCCCAGACCGAGCTGAGCATGCCCGACTGGAGCACCCGGCTGACCGCGGCCAACTCCTCCGCGCCGATCGTCCGGCCGCTGGCGTCGGCCATGCTGGGAAACGACGACACGCACCCTCCCGGGCTTTCAGTAATACCGGGCCTGACCGTAATCTTGTGCTGCGAACAATGCAACCCCCCGACAGGAGGCAGCGGTGACCATCGAGATCGGGGTCATCGGTCCGCACGACCTGGTCGACGACGTGGCCGCCACCTGCGAGGAGCAGCCCGGCGTCACCGCCCGGCGGCTGCACTACGACCACGAGTCGCAGGCTCCGGCGCTCGCGGAGGCGCACGCCGGTCAGGTCGAGGCGTGGCTGTTCACCGGCGTCGTGCCCTACACCCTGGCCCGGGAGGCGAACGCGCTCAACCGCCCGGCGGTCTTCGTCGACTACACCGGCGCGACCCTGCTCCAGGCCGCCGTGCGGCTGTTGCGCGCCGGGCACGACGTGACCCGGATGTCGATCGACACGGTCACCGGCGCCGACGTCGCCACCACCTTCGGTGAGGCGGGCCTGCCGGTGGACCGGGTCCGGTCGCTGCCGTACCGCAGCGGCCTCGGCTCCGACGAGGTGATCGCCTTCCACCGCCGGCAGCGCAAGGCCGGCGCGGACGTCGCCGTCACCTGCATCAGCTCGGTGTACGAGGTGCTGCGCCACGAGATGGCGGCGTTCCGCCTCGCCCCATCGAACCACTCGGTACGCACCGCGCTGCGCCAGCTCCTGCTGCACGTCGGCAGCCAGGCCCAGGAGGACGCCCAGATCGCGCTCGGGCTGGCCAGCCTGCCCGACGGCGACGACGGGCTGCTCAAGGAGGTGGCCGGGCTCGGCGGCACGCTCGCCCGGTTCGCCGCCGACACGTACCTGATCGTCACCACCCGCGGCCCGCTGCACGACGCGACCGGTGGGTTCACCGCGCTGCCGATGCTGCGCCGCCTCGCCGACCGGCACGAGCGGGTGCAGATCGGCTTCGGGCTGGGACGCAGCGCCGCCGAGGCGGAGAACCTGGCCCGCCGCGCGCTGAGCCGGGCCCGCCGGGTCGGCCCCATCACGGCGGTGCTGTCGCTGCGCGGCGAGACCGACATCGTGCTCGAGTCGACCACGCCGGCCCCGGCGCCGTCGGAGGGGAACCTGGCGGTCATCGCCCAGCGGGTCGGCCTGTCGGTGCCCACCCTGCTGCGGCTGCGGGAGGTGCGTACGGCGGTCGGCGACGAGCCGCTGACCAGCCGGGAGGTGGCCGACCAGCTCCGGGTGCAGCAACGCACCGCCCGGCGCATGCTGCACCGCCTGGAACTGGCCGGCCTGGCCGAGCGCACCGGCAACCTCGCCTCCGGCACCAGCGGCCGCCCCCTCACCCTCTACCGCCTGACCCTCTGACCCCCTGACCCTCCGACCCGCGCCCGCGCCCAGCCCGGTTGATCATGAGGTTAGCGGCAGGTTCGGAGATCAATCTCGCCGCTAACCTCATGATCAACGCGAGCTGAGGGGACCGCGTGGAGGGGTGGTGGTCAGGAGAGCCAGTCGTGAAGGTGTTCGGCGACGAAGTCGTCGTCGCGCAGGTGCGGGTAGGCGCGGTGCACCCGGTCCAGTTCGGCCAGTTGCCCCGGCGAGATCTCCTCTGCCGGGTCCAGGCACCAGCGGCCGGCCAGCAGGCCCTGCCGGCGCAGCACCTCGTGGATGCCGGGGATGCAGCCGTGGTAGCCGTTGGCCGCGTCGAAGATGGCCGCGTTCGCGTCGGTCAGGTGACCGTCCAGGGTGAGCAGCCGGCGCAGCGCGGCGTCGTCACCGGCGCGGGCCCGGCGGGCCTCGTCGAGCAGCGTCACCGCGGTGCCCGCCCAGACCGCCCACTGGCCGAGCAGCCCACCGACGAACTCGACCTCCACCGTGCGCCCGTCGAGGATGACCCGGTGCGGCGCCACCAGGTCGGCGAGGATGTGGTCGTCGTTGCCGGTGTAGAGGGCGAGGTCGCCGTTGCGACCGGCCGCGCAGACGCCGTGCAGCACGTCGAGGGTGCGGTAGCGGTCGAACGGGGCCACCTTGATGCCGACCACCGAGTCGAGGGCGGCCAGCCGGGCCCAGAAGGTTCGGGACAGCTCCCGGCCGCCGACCGCCGGTTGCAGGTAGAAGCCGATCACCGGCAGCACCTCGCCGACCGCCCGGGCCCGCTCGACGAGGGCGTCCTCGTCCAGCGGCCCGTACGGCGACAGCAGCACCAGGTGGTAGCCGAGCGACGCGGCGAGTTCCGCCTCGGCGACGGCCTGGGCGGTGTCCCCGCAGGCGCCGGCGACCAGGATCGCATCCGAGCCGGCCGCGGTCTCGGCGGCCAGTTCCAGCACCGGGGCGAGCAGCCCCACCTTCGGATCGTGGATGGCGAACTGGGTGGTGTGCACGCCGACGGCGATGCCGCCCGCGCCGGAGGCGAGGTAGTAGCGGGTCAGCGCGCGCTGCCGGCGCTCGTCGAGTTTGCGGTCGGCGTCGAGGGCGAGCGGGTGGGCGGGGATGACACACCCGCGCTGGAACCGGGCCAGGGCGGCGGCCCGTCGGGTGCTCGATGCGGTCAACACGGTCTCTCCTAGAACTTGCCGTCGCGGCGCTGGAATCCGGTCGGCTTGCCGAGCAGGGGCTGGCCGTCGGCGACCCAGTCGGCCGTCAGCTCGATCAGCTCGGCGAGCGGCAGGTCGGGGTAGCCGAAGAGCCGGTGGCAGAGCTGGGCGTTGGACAGCAGCGCGGTCGGCGCCTCGGCGCCGGTGAAGACCGGCTCCCGGCCGAGCCGCGCGGCGACCGCGGTGGCCACCTGCCGGACCGAGACCAGCTCCGGCCCGGTCAGGTTCAACACGAACGGCGGGGTGCCGGTGTGGTACAGGGCGCGCAGGACGACCTCGTTGGCGTAGCCCTGCCAGACGACGTTGGCGTGCCCCATGGTGAGGTCCACGGCCTCGCCGGCGTGCACCGCGCGGGCGATGTCGACCAGCACGCCGTAGCGCATCTCGACGGCGTAGTTGAGCCGGATCAGGGCCAGCGGGGTGTGGTCGCGCAGCGCGAAGTGGGTGAGGACGCGCTCGCGGCCCAGGCAGGACATCGCGTACTCGCCGACCGGCTGGACCGGGGTCTGCTCGACGCAGCCGCCGGCGGTCACCGGCACCAGCGGGTAGACGTTGCCGGTGCTCAGCGCCACCAGGCGCGACCCGGCGAAGCGCTGCGCGACCCGCCCGGGCAGGTAGGCGTTGGTGGCCCAGGTTGCGTGTTCCCGGCCGGAGGTGCCGAACTTGGCGCCGACCAGGAAGACCACGTTCGGCGCGTCGGGCAGCGCGGCCAGCGCCGCGTCGTCGGCGACGTCCGCCTCGACCACCACGGCGCCCTCGTCGCGCAGCGCGTCGGCGAGGCCGGCCTCGGAGAAGCGCGACACGGCCACGACCCGGGCGCCGGTGCCCGCCGCGGCCACGCCGCGCAGCGCCAACCGCACCAGGCTCGGCCCCAGCTTGCCGCCCGCACCGAGGATCAGGATGTCCCCGTCGAGCTTGCGCAGGTCGTCCACCAGGACCTCCCGCGGGCGGGAGAGCCGCTCCTCCAGTTCCGCCACCGTACGCATGCCACCACGCCCCTTCCGAAGTAACGGTCATGACCGTAACTTCCGGCTAGAGGGGCGTCAAGGTGTCCGGCGGGGACGGTTCGGCCGGCGAGGGTCCGGCGGGCCCGGCAGGCTGCCGCGGCGTCGCGGGCCGGGCGGGCTGGCGCGGGACGCGCGAGCCTGGTGGGCCGGGGGCGTCCCGGGTCAGGCCGTGGCGCGGGCCGCGGCGAGGACGCCCAGCACAGCGCGGGTCTGCGCCCACGGCACCGGGCTCGGCGCGCCGCGGACCATGCCGAGGAAGGCGTCGATGGTGGCCCGGTAGCCGAGTTCGTCGGCGCCGCCGCGCAGCACCACCCGCTGCTCCCCGCCTGCCGTGTGGACGGTCACCTCGTAGGCCTCGCCCTGGCTGACCCCGAGCACCTCCACGGTGCCGGGCACACCGTCGTCCCACTGCAGGGCGAGCAGCCCGGTGTCCTCCGAGCGCAGCCCACGGTGCCGGCGTACGGTGCCGGCGGCCCCGACCAGCCGCACCGCCGGTCCGAGCAGCGCGACCAGCAGCTCCATACCGTGCAGGCCCATCATCACCAGCGTGCCGCCGCCGACCGCCGGGTCGTCCTGCCACGGGTTGTAGCCGGTGGCCCAGAGCCCGACGTCGTGCCGCACGGTGGCGCGGACCGACAGCACCTCCTCGCGCGGCACGTCGAACGCGACGAAGTCCGGCGCGAAGCGCAGCACCGAGGAGGTGAGCACCAGCTCCGGGGCCCGGGCCACGACGAGTTCCAACCGGTCGAGCTGCCCGACGGTCGCGGCGGCCGGCTTGTTGACGAAGCAGGGCAGCTCGCGGGCCAGCACCTGGGCCAGCGCGTCCGGCACGCCCGAGGTGGGGACCGTGAGGACCACGCCGTCCGGGCCGGTCGCGAGCAGCGCGGCCAGGTCCGGCGCCACGGCCACCTCCGGCTGCTCGGCCCGGAACCGCGCCAGCCGCTCCGGGTCGGGCTCCCACACCACCAGCTCCGCGTGGTCGCGCAGCGCGCGGGCGTCGGTGTAGGGGTGACTGGTGGCGAGTCCGGCCAGAGCGATGCGCATGAGCGCAGAGGCTACTTCTCCCGCCTCCGGCCGCGCCAGTGCAGGTCAGCGGCGGTCAGCCGGTCCGGTCGAGCTGCTCCGGCCGCACCTCGTGCGCCAACGGTCGTCCGCGCAGGAACCGGTCGATCTCGGCCACCACGATCGCGCCGGCCCGCCGCCGCGACTCAGCCGTCCCGGCCGCCTCGTGCGGCGTGAGCAGCACGTTCGGCAGCCGGCGGAACGGATGGTCGACCGGCAACGGCTCGGCGTCGAACACGTCCAGCGCAGCGTCGATCCGCCCGGTGCGCAGCGCGGCCAGCAGCGCGGCCTCGTCCACCAGCGCCGAGCGGGCGGTGTTGACCAGCAGCGCCCCGTCCGGCAGCCGGGCGAGCTCGCGCGCCCCGATCATTCCGACGGTCTCCGGCAGCACCGGCGCGTGCAGGGAGACCACCAGGCTGCGGGCGAGCAGGTCGTCGAGGCCCACCCGCTCCACACCGAGCGTCGCGGCCTCCGCGTCGGACAGGTACGGGTCGGCCACCAGCACCCGCGCCCCGAGCGCCCGCACCAGAGCGAGGTACGCCCGGCCGGTCCGGGACGCGCCGACCACGCCGACCGTCGCCCCGCGCAACTCCCGCCGGGGCGGGGCGGCCTTCGCGACCGCCCAGTCGACCCCGCTGCGCAACGCGTGGTCGAACCGGTGCAGCCGGTGCAGCAGGGCGAGGGTGAGCGCGAGCGCCTGCTCCCCCACCGCGTACGCCATCGCCTCGCCGGCCTGGGTGACGCGCACCCCGCGGGCGAAGCTCTCGGGAGTGACGAACGGTTTCACGCTGGCCCCGGTGTGTGCGAGCAGCCGCAGCCGGGGCGCCGCGGCGAGCACCGCGGCCGTCAACGGGGCCGTGCCCCAGCCGGTGACGACGACGTCGGCGTCGGCGAGCAGGTCCGCCATCACCCGCGCGTCGCCGACGTCGGCGCCGTCGGCCGGAAGCCGCACGTCGCCCAGCCCGCGCAGCCCGGCGCGGGTGTCCGGGTCGAGGAACAGCTCGCGGACGTCGGGCGTCGCCGCCACCGCGATGACGCTCACCCTTTGATGCCCGTGGTGGAGACGCCCTCCTGGAAGTACCGCTGGCCGATCAGGTAGGCCATGAAGATCGGCACGAACGCCACCACCGACCCGGCGAGCAGCATGTTCAACGCCACGTTCTCCTGCTGCAACGAGGCGATGCCGGTGGTGAGGGTCCGCATGTCGAGGCTCTGCCCGACGATGAGCGGCCACAGGAAGTCGTTCCAGTGCCAGAGGAAGACGAAGACGCCCAGGGTGGCCAGGATCGGCTTGATCAGCGGCAGCACGATCGAGACGTACACCCGCCACTCCGAGCAGCCGTCGAGGCGGGCCGCCTCGAACAGCGAGTCGGGCAGCGACGCGATGAACTGCCGCATGAGGAACACCGCCTGGGCGTTGGCCAGCGTCGGCACGATCATGCCCCAGTAGGTGTCCACGCCGTTCAGCTCGGAGATGATGATGAACGTCGGGATCATCGTGACGTGGTACGGCACCATCAGCATGGCCAGGAACGACCAGAACATCGTCTCCTTGCCGGGGAACCGCTTCTTGGCGAAGGCGTAGCCGGCCATCGAGGCGAACAGCAGCACGCCGACCACCGACACCACCGAGTAGACGACGGTGTTCCACATCCAGCGCAGCACACTCTTGGCGCCGACCACCTGGTCGTACGCCTCGGTGGAGAACGGCCAGGGCAGCAGGCTGTCCGGGAAGGTGACCGGTCCGGTCGGCTTGAACGACAGCACGACCATCGCGTAGAAGGGGAAGAGGGTGAGCAGGGCGCCGGCCAGCAGCAGCGCGGTGCGCCCGATCACCCAGCCCCGGCTCGCCCGGCCGACGCGGTAGGGGCGCCGGTCACGCCGGGGCGCGTCGGTGGCCGGAGCGGCGGCGGGGGGCGTGATGGTGTCGGTCATTCTTCCCTCCCGAGGGTCAGCCGCTGGATCAGCGCCACGACGATCGTCATCACGAACAGGGCGACCCCGATGGCACTGGCGTAACCCAGGTCGAAGTACTTGAAGCCCTGGTCGTAGAGCAGGTAGACGAGGCTGTAGCTGGCGCGTACCGGGCCGCCGGCGGTCATCACGTAGATCATGTCGAAGACCTGGAACGACACGGTGGTCTCGATGATGGCGACGAAGAACAGCGCGGGTCGCAGCTGCGGCAGCGTGACGTAGCGGAAGCGCTGCCAGGCCGAGGCGCCGTCGGTCAGCGCCGCCTCCTCCAGTTCGGCCGGGATGTCCTGCAGCCGGGCGAGCAGGATGAGCATGCCGTAGCCGAAGCGGGACCAGACCGAGACCAGCACCAGGGCCGGGATCACCAGCACGCTGTCGGCCAGCCAGGACTGCGCCGGCAGGCCGAGTGCGCCCATCGCCCGCGACCAGGGGCCGCCCTCGGAGAAGACCCAGCTGAAGACCACGCCGGCCAGCACCAGGCTGGTCACCACCGGGAGGAAGAAGACCGACCGGAAGAGCTTCGCGCCGCGGAAGGCGCGGCGGGTCAGCAGCGCCATGCCGAGCGAGGCCAGCATCGACAGCGGTACGGACAGCGCGGTGAAGATGACCGTCACGCGCAGCGCGGACCAGAAGGTCGGGTCGTCGACGAGCCGGCGGAAGTTCTCCAGGCCGGTCCAGCTGGTCTCACCGCCGATGGTGTAGTCGGTGAAGCCGAGGACGACCCCGGCGATCGCCGGGCCGAACCGGAAGACGGCGAAGAGCAGCAGGAACGGCAGGACGAACAGCAGGGCCGTGCCGGCCTCGCGGGCGGACGGCCGGCGCAGCCGCCGGACCGGCGTCCCCGGTAGTGCAACCATCTGACAACCTTTCTCAGCGGCTCGCGGTCGCTGGGCGGCTCGCGGTGGGCAGGTTACGCCCACCGCGAGCCGCGCCAGGAATCAGCCGAGCAGCGGGGCGGCGGCCTTCGCCGCGTCGTCGAGCGCCTGCTCCACCGACTTCTTGCCGAGCAGGGCGGCCTGGATCTCCGGGGAGAGGACGCCCTGGACGTCGCGGGCCTTCTCGTGCAGCGGGCCGACGGTGCTGGTGCCCACGTGCTTCTCCTGCTCGCCGAAGACGGGGTCGCCGGCGTAGAGCGAGCCGGTGGACTTCCGCGCGGAGAACAGGCCGGCGCCGACGTCGTACTTCTTGCTGTTGTCAGCGTTGGTGGCGAAGGCGATCCACTTGCCGGTCGCCTCCTTGTTCTCGGCGTTCTTGAGCATGGACAGCGAGCCGACCGTGCCGTAACCAATCTGCTTGGTCTCGGTGAAGTGCGGGACGACCTGGATGTTCTCCTTGCCCCAGAACTTCTCGATCTCCGCCGCCGGCACGTGCCAGACGCAGCCGACCTTGTTCTGCGCGATCCGGGTCTGCTCGATCGGCGGGGCGGTGGTGAGCAGGGTCTTGTCGACGTAGCCGCCGTCGACGAGCTGCTTGGCGAAGTTCAGCGCCTTCTTCCCGGCGTCGCTGTTGAAGGTGACCGACTTGCCGTCCGGGCCGAACACGTCGCCGCCGGCCTGCCAGAGCAGCGGGTAGAAGGTCTGGTTCAAGGTCTGCTTGGCGTCGCCGGCGTACGCGGTGATGTCGTAGCCCTTGGCCTTGAACTTCGGGGCCAGGGTGAGCAGGTCGTTCCAGCTGGTCGGGTAGGTCGTCTCGCCGACGGCCTGGAAGACCTTCTTGTTGCAGATCGGGGTGGCCGCGCTGGTGAGGATCGGCGCGCCCATCATCTTGCCGTCGATGGTCACCGACTTCACCACGTTCTCGTGGTAGTCGCTCTTGGCCGCGTCGTCGAGGTACTTGTCGACCGGCTCGATGTTGCGGGCGTACTTGGGCAGTTGGTCGGGGATCAGGTAGACCACGTCCGGCCCCTTGTTGCCGGCGATCGCGGTGGCGAGTGCCTGGTCCCGGTTGGCCCAGGGGAAGATCTCGACCTTCACCTCGATGTCGGGATTGGCGGCCTTGAACGCCTTGATGGTCTCGTCCCAGTGCGCACGGTGCTTCGCCTCGTCAGCGATCACCGGATATGTCCACATAGTCACGGTCGCCTTGCCGGAGTCACCGGAGCCCGAACCGCCACAGCCGGTCGCCGCGAGCGCGGCGACGAGCGCCACCGCAACGGCCGACAGGCTCTTCCGAACACGCATCTCGCATCCTTCCGGGGGAGTCATGTTCGCAGTACATTAACTTACGGTCCTGTCCGATACTAGAGGCGGAAAGTACCGAGGTCGTGTCGTCACTGATCGTGCGCACGCGTGGACAGATCGATCCAGACCCGTAATGAGTGAAGGACTCCGATGACCGTCTCCTTGGCCATCGTCGGCGCGGGCAACCGCGGCAGCACCTACGCCGGCTACGCGTTGCGGTCCCCGGACCGGGCCCGGGTCGTCGCCGTCGCCGACCCCCGGGACGCGCACCGCACCGCGCTCGCCGACGCCCACCAGGTCCCGTCGCCCGCCCGGTTCGACTCGTGGCAGGACCTGGTGGCCCGGCCCCGGCTGGCCGACGCGGTGGTGCTCGCCACCCCCGACCGCGAGCACGCCGAGCCGGCCGCCCGGCTGGCCGACCTCGGCTACCACGTGCTGCTGGAGAAGCCGATCGCGCCGACCGAGGCGGAGTGCGCGGCGGTCACCGCGGCGGCGGAACGCTCCGGGGTGCTGCTCGCCGTCTGCCACGTGCTGCGCTACACCCGCTACACCGACGCGGTGAAGCGGTACGTCGAGACGGGGGCGCTGGGCCGGATCGTCGGGGTGGAACACCTGGAACCGGTCGGCTGGTGGCACTTCGCCCACTCCTACGTACGCGGCAACTGGCGCCGCGCCGACACCTCGTCGAGCAGCCTGCTCGCCAAGTGCTGCCACGACCTCGACTGGCTGCGCTACGTCGTGGACGACACTCCGGTGCGGGTCAGCAGCGTCGGCCGGCTGCACCACTTCCACCCCGGCAGCCGGCCCGCCGGCGCCGCCGAACGCTGCCTGGACTGCCCGGTGGAGTCACGCTGCCCGTACTCGGCCGTCCGCTTCTACCGCGACTGCCTCGCCGACCCGGATCGGCACGAGTGGCCGCTGTCGGTGGTGACCCGCGACCTGACCGACGCCGGCGTGACCGCGGCGCTGCGCGACGGCCCGTACGGGCGCTGCGTCTACGCCGGCGGCAACGACGTCGCCGACCACCAGAGCGTCACGGTCTCCTTCGCCGGTGGGGCGACCGCGACGCTGACCATGAGCGCCTTCACCCCCGGCGGCCACCGGCGCACCCGGATCATGGGCACGCACGGCTACCTGGAGGGCGACGGCGAGCAGGTCAGCGTCACCGACTTCGTCACCGGCGCCACCGTCACCACCGACACCCGGGGCGGCGGGGCGGACGCCGGCTCCGGCCACGGCGGTGGGGACATGCGGCTGATGGCGGCCTTCGTGGCGGCGGTGGCGACCGGTGACCGCTCCGCGGTGCGGTCGGGGCCACGGGAGTCGCTGGACAGTCACCGGATGGCGTTCGCGGCGGAACGCAGCCGGCTCGCCGGCGGTGCCCCGGTCGATCTCACCACGGTCGAACCGGTCGGCTGAGCCCGGACCGACCCGGCCCCGCTCTCCCCCCGTCGATGGAAGGGCGGGGCCGGGTCGGTGGCCCGGCTACCGGCCGACGCCGGAGCGTCCGGCCGCCGCCACGATCGCGTCCTGCTCGCCGCCGTTGAGCAGGCCGGCGTCGACCAGGCCGTCGGTGACCGCGGCGACGTGCGCGACGAACGCGCCGTGGCTGTCCCAGTGCGCCTCGTCCCGGATCAGGTCGTTCACCGTGCACCCGCGTTCGGCGTACCGGTTCGGCACGCCGGTCGTGCCGCCCGCGTACACCTGGGCCCGCAGGTCGGAGCGGGGGCAGTCGTCCGGCTCCGGCACGTACCGCAGCAGGTGCGCGCCGTACTGGACCGCCCCGTTGGCGGCCTTGACCCCGTTGCGGAACCAGAGGTTGCCCTGGCCGTCCTGGGTCAGCCGGTAGGTCTGCGCGTCCCGGATGACCCGGACCTTCTTCGACAGTGGATCGATCTTGTGCAGGTAGCCGTCGAGCGAGGCGTAGACGTGCTCGTCGGCGGCGCTGACCACGAGTTCGTCGGCCACCCCCGAGGAGCGGCCCGGCACGTCGAGGCGACGGGTCACCGCGCCGGTCGCCGGGTCGAGCACGAACACCTCACCGTCGGCGAGACCCCAGATCATCCCGTCCGGCCCGGCGACGAGCGAGGTGATGGCGTCGGCGCCGGGCACCGGCGTGTACTCGGCGGTCTTCTCCCCGGTCGCCAGGTCGGCGGTGAAGACCTTCGCCTCGGTGGCGCGCGGCACGGTGCCCCCGCCGCCGCCGATCGTGGTGCCCGCCCAGAGTCGGTCACCGACCACGGCCAGGCTGATCACGCCCTGGTCGGCGACGATGTTCCGCCGGGTGGTGCGGGCGCCGGTGGCGGTGTCGTAGACGGTCAGCGCGCCACCCCACAGCCCGTAGTCCGGGGTGCTGCCGACGTAGATCCGGCTGCCGGCCGAGGCGAAGGCGATCGGCCGGTTCTGGCCGTCGGGCTGCAACCGGAACAGCTCGCGCGGGTTGGTGCCGAGCCGGTACGGCTGGGCCGGGTCGTACACCAGCACCCCGCCGTACGGGTACACGCCCTGGTACATCAGGCCGCCGTGCCAGCCGAAGCCGTCGGCCTGGCCGAGTCGGCCCACGTTCGTCGCGGTGCCGGTGGCCGGATCGAGGACGGCCAGGTTGCCGTTGATGTAGAGGTTGGTCCAGATCCGGCCGTCCGGGCCGGCGGTGATGTTGTTGATGTCCAGCGCCTGCGGCGGGAACGGCAGCCGGTAGCGCTCGCTGGCGCCGGTGGCCGGGTCGTAGCGCAGCGCCTGCCCGCCGTAGTTGCCGATCACGGCGTACAGCTGGCCGTCCAGGAAGCCGAACCCGACGCCCGCTCCGTCGCTGCGCACCGGCGCGCCGGCGGCGTCGCGCACCGGCCCGACGGTGTCGGTCGGCAGGTCGTAGCGCCAGAGGTCGGTGCCGGAGGTGAAGTAGACCGACCGGCCGTCGGGGGCCAGCGGTGAGGTGCCGCGCGAGCCCATGGTGAAGCCGTCGGCCAGGACCGCGCCGGTGTCCGGGTCGAGCACCAGCCCCTGGAGCTTGTTGCGCTTGACGAAGAGCTTCCCGCCGACCAGGTTGATGTCGTAGGGGTAGTTCGCGTCGCCGCGCAGCGCCTCCGGCCAGATGTCGCGCTTCTCCCCGGTGCGCAGGTCGAGGCGGACCAGGTGGCCGGCGGTGCCGACCGCCGCCCAGAGCACGTCGCGCGACGGGTCCACCGCGACGTCGACGACGTACTGCTCGCCGGGGTACATCCGGCCGTGGTCGCGGAACCCCTCGCCCGGGGCGTAGGAGAAGACGTGCGCGCCCGGATAGGTCCCGCCGTAGACCCGGCCGTCCGCGCCGGGGCGCAGGCCGTAGAGCACGGTCTGGCCGGGCACCGGGGCGCCGAGGTCGACGGTGGTCCGGGTCTGCGGGTCGTACGAGTAGAGGTGGGCGTTGGGGTAGCTGCCGGCGTACACCGTGCCGTCGCCGGTCTGGGTGATCCCCCAGGCGCCGGAGGAGTCGGGCAGGTAGGCGGTGTCCAGCAGTTCCCGGGTCACCGGGTCGGTCACGCTGAGCACCCCGGGCGAGCCCATCTGGACCCCGTAGACCACCGGCCGGTCGCCGGCACCGGTGCCGTAGTGGGCCTCGAAGACGGTGAGGGCGGTCTGCTGGACACCGAAGTCGGTGACGGTGCCGGGCGTCGGGGCGGCCGGGGCGGCGGACGCGGTGGCGACGGCCGGCAGCAGGGCGGCGGCGAGCGCCAGGACGGCGGCGGGCACGAGGCTACGACGGAACGACGACACGGGCGACCTCCACGCTGGACATTGCCGGCACCCTATTACGGTTACGGCCGGAACTCCAGAGTCGCCGGTCGATACTCGCGATCGATGACGAACTTGCAGTCCGGGCTCGACACGACACGCTGGACGTGATGACCTGTACCGGTTACAGCCCTGACCGAAACCTTGGAAATTGGAGGTCGTGTTGCGACGTACCGCGCTGACCGCGGCCCTGGCGCTGGCCGCCGCCACGCTGGTGGTCCCGGCGGGGCCCGCCCACGCCGAGACACCCCCACCCGGCACCGTCACCGATCTCGGGCCCGCCTCCGAGGTCACCTCCGTCAACGGCTCCGAGCTGATCGACGGCACGATCTACACGGCCACCGGCGGGGTGTCGCCGATCGTGGTGGGCGGCTACGACCTGGCCGAACAGCGGGTGAACCAACGCTACGAACTACCCACCGGCGGTGGCGCCTGGGCCACCGCGGCGGTCGGCACCGACCTGTACGTCGGCACCTACGAGCCGGGTGACCTGTACCGGGTGGACACCACCGGCACGGAGGTCACCAAGGTCGCCGACGTCTCCCCCGACCGGTTCATCTGGGCCCTGGCCACCGCGCCGGACGGCGTCGTCTACGGCGGCACCTATCCCAACGGACGGGTCTTCTCCTACGACCCGGCCACCGGCGCCACCCGCGACTACGGCGTCGCCGTTCCCGGCGAGCAGTACGTGCGCAGCATCGCCGTGGACGCGACCACCATCTACGCCGGCGTCGGCGCGCACGCCCACCTGATCGCCATCGACCGGGCCACCGGCGCGAAGCGGGAGATCCTGCCGCCGGAATTCGCCGACCGTACCTTCGTCGGCACCCTCGCCCTGTCCGACGGTCTCCTCGCCGCCGCCCTCTCCCCCACCGGCACCATGCTGCTGATCGACACCGCGGACCCGTCGCGCTACGAGGTCGTGCAGACGCCGGACAGCTACATCACCGCGATCGCCATCGACCCCGGCCGCAACGACGTCTACGTCGGCACCCGGCCCTCGGGCACGCTTCGCCGGTACGACCGGGACACCGGGCAGCTCAGCACGCTGGCGGTGCCCTACGACGGCGCCTCCTTCGGCCGGATCTTCGTCACCGGCGACCAGTTGCACGGCGTGGTCACCAACACCGTGGTCACCTACGACCTGACCACCGGCGAGCTGACCGGCGTCGACCTCACCGAGGCCGGCATGCCACCGGCGCCGGAACTGGCCATGGCGATCGCCACCGACGGACCCCGGGTGTACGTCTCGGGCAAGGCCGGCGTGCAGGTGCACGACCTGGCCGCCGGCACCTCCACCCGCCGGTTCCTGCCCGGCGAGGCGAAGGCGATGACACCGGTCGCGGGTGAGCTCTGGATGTCGGTCTACACGCTGGCGTACCTGTTCCGGATGGCGCCCGACGGCGACCCGCGCCGGGTGACCACCATCGGCCACGAGCAGACCCGGCCGCTCGACGCGACCTGGTCCCCCGCCGACAGGCTGCTCGTCGTCGGCACTGAACCGGAGTACGGCCGCCACGGGGGCGCGGTCTCGTTCTACGACCCCCGGTCCGGGGCGCTGGACGTGCACCGCGACGTCATCCCGGACCAGTCGATCCGGTCGGTGGCGGTGAAGCACGGCACCGCATTCCTCGGCAGCAGCATCAACGGCGGACTCGGCACCACACCCCGGGCCACCGAGGCCCGGCTCGCCGGCTTCGACCTGGCCACCCGGACGAAGACCTGGGAGATCACCCCGGTCCCCGGCGCGAAGCAGATCGTCGACCTGGTCGCCACCGGCGAGAAGATCCTCGGCCTGACCGAGACCGGCGTGCTCTTCGCCGTCGACCAACGGACCCGTCAGGTGGTGGCCACCACCACGGTCGCGTCCGGCCAGAACACCCTGGTGCAGGTCGGCCCGACCATCTACGGCACCAACGGTCGGGACGTCTGGAAGCTGGACCCGGCGACGATGACGATCACCCCGTTCGTCACCGGCCTGAACGCCCAGTGGTACGGCGGCGGCGCGCTGCTCACCGCCGCGCCGGACGGCTCGGCACTGTACGCCCTGCGCGGCCGCAACCTGGTCCGCATCCAGCTGTAGACCCCGCGCCTCGGTGCGCATGACGGCGGGCCGGCGATCCCGAGGGGGGATCGCCGGCCCGTCTCCGTTCCGCCGCCGGCCCGCGTCTGTCGCGGCGGCGGTCAGCCGGTCACGGTCAGCCGGTCACGGTGAGCCGGTACAGGTGCTCGCCGGCGCCGAGGAAGAGCCGGCCGTCCGGATGCACGGCGAGGAACTCCGCCGGCTGGTCCAGCAGCTGCCGGGTGGCGCCCGTGGCCAGGTCCACCTGCACGACCTGCTGCCCGCGGACCAGCGCGTACAACAGGTGGCGCGGGGCGTCGTAGCCGAGCCTGCCCCGGCTGTCCGCGACGCCCGGGGCGAGGTGGAGGCGCTGGACGACCGACCGGGTGGCCAGGTCGACGGCGAAGAGCTGGCCGCCGGCCAGGCCCCAGAGCAGCCCGGTCCGGTCCACCGCCAGCGCCGGGATCGCCGTCGCGCCCGGCACCGGCACGAACTCGAACGCCTTGCTGTCCCCGGCGACGTCCCAGCCGAACAGCTTCGCCTCGGACTGGGTCGGTGGGGGCACGCTGTACCCGCCGGCGATCGAGGTGCCCCCGACGAGCAGGCCGTTGAGGTGGGTCAGGCTGACGATGGACTGGTCGGTGACCACCGGCCGGTGCACCCGCGACGCGCCGGTGGCCTTGTCCACGATGGCCAGCGCACCCCCCAGGGTGGTGTTCGGCATGGTGCCGTAGGCGACAACGTCCCCGGCGTCGGTCAGCGCCCGGGCCCGCACCTGGTCGGCGGCCTTCAGGTCGAGCAGCTTCGCCGGGTTGTCGGCGCTGCCGGGCAGGCCGGGCGAGTACTCGGGGCTGTGCCACGGCGCGGCCGGGTCGTACCGGTACAGCCGGGAGTCCGGGTACGCCCCGATCCAGACCTGGCCGCCGGTCTCGAGCACGCTCTCCACCTGGGCGAACCGCTGGAAAGTCGACACGCCCGTGTCCGCGTCCACCCGGGCCAGGCCGCCGTTGAGGTAGCCGCCGACCCAGACCGTGCCGGTGGGCCCGACGTGCAGCGCCGCGATCGGGATCGGCGCGCCGGGCACGTCGGTCTGCACCACGTCGGCCCGCCCGGTCACCGGGTTCCAGCGGAACATGTCGCCGCGCCAGAGCAGCCCGACCAGGGTGCGCCCCGGCCAGTCCCGGTCGGCGAGGCTCACCCAGCCGATGCCCCGATTGTTGACCACCCGGCCGGGGAAGGCCAGCGGGGTGTCGGTGAACGTGCGGGTGCCCGGGTGGTAGCCGGTGAGCCGGCCGGCGCGGGTGAGGTAGACCAGGCCACCCGGGCCGGGTGCGGAGACGTCCAGGCCGGCGACGTCGTCGATCAGGTCGGTCCACCGGCGCGCGGCGATGTCGTACACCCCGAGCCGGCCGTTGATGGCCGAGCCGAACCGCGCGTACACCCGGCCGTCGTGGGCGTTGAGGTCGTACACCGTCTGGCCGGTGCCGGCGCCCAGGCCGTCGGGCAACGGCAGTTCGCGGCGCTCACCGGTGACCTTGTCGATCTCGAACAGGTGGGCGTCGGGTTGGGTACCGGCGTAGATCTTGTCGGCGGTGACGGCCAGGCTGCGCACGTACTGGACGCCGGGCAGCACCTGGCCGTAGTCGCGGGTCGTCCCGGTGGCCGGGTCGTACGCGAAGACCCGCGCCCCGGGGAAGGTGCCACCGTGAACGACGCCCGCGTCGTCGACGGCGATCCGCCAGATGTACGTCTCCGACGGCAGCGGGCGGCCGAGGTTCTCCACCGGGCTGTCCGGCCCGGGCCGGCGGCGGTACAGGTCACCGGTGTTGTACGCGCCGACGTAGACGGTGCCGTCGGGCGCGGCGGCCACCGCGTACGAGCCGGGAGCGCCGGTGAGGTCCTGGGCGGAGACGGTCCGGCCGGTCGCCGGGTCGATGGCGGCCAGCCGGGCGGGCTCCCCGGAGACCGCGGACCAGAGCACGGGTTCGCCGGTCGGGCCGGGGGCGACGGTGCCACCGATGAGCAGTACGTCGCGCAGCGGGATGCCGAAGGGATCCACGGCCACCCCGGCGGCGGGGTCCGCCAGTGCGGCACTCGCGGTCCAGGCGACGGGCAGGGCCGGCGCCGCGGTGAGGGCGACGGCGGAGCGGAGCAACGTGCGGCGGTGTGTCATGGGCGCCTGCTTCTCTTCCAGCGACCACCGGGTAGCCGGCGGCCGAGCCGTAACGGTCAGAACCGGAATTTCGACGGAGCCCGGGATGGCTGGGTAGTCCCGGGATTTCGAGGAGCTGTTGCTGCCGTAGCCTTTCCTGAGGCATATCGGCTATGGCCGTAATGACCCTAGGGCGCAGCTTCACCGACGTCAACGCCCCGCGACGCGAGGTTGGTCGCGGCCACCTAAACGGTGGGGTCAGGCGGTGAGCACCGAGATCGCGGCGACCAGGTAGAGGCAGCCACCGATGCTCACCGCGACCCCGGCGACCGCCGGCAGCCAGGCGGTGGCCGTCGCCGGCCAGCGCCGTAGCCGCCCGGTCAGCAGGGCGAATCCGCGGATGGTCACCACCCCGACGCCGGTGAGGGTGGCGGCCATCCCGACGCCGAAGGCGACGACCAGAACCAGCGCGTCGACGGCGCGGCCGGTGAGCACGCCGCTGACCAGGACGAGGAACGCCGAGGGTGAGGGCAGCAGCCCGCCGGAGAGGGCCAGCGCGGTCAGCCCACGTCGGGACCACGGATCGGTCGGCACCGCGTGGTCGTGGTGGTGACCGGTGGCCCCGCCGGACGGGTGGCCGTGGTGGTGCCCGGCGGTGCCGCCATGCGGGTGGCCGGCCGTGTCGGGCTGCGCATGACCGGCGGTGCCGGCGTGCGCGGTCACCTTCCGGTGGTCGTGGCGGTGGTCGTGGTGGTGGTGCGCGTGGTCGTGGTGGTGGCCGCGGAGGTGCCGCCAGGTCAGATGGGCGCCGACGCCGATCACGAGCAGCCCGGCCGCGACCTGCATCCAGGCGGTCACGGTCCTGGTACCGAGGCTCGCCGCGCCGCTGAGGCCGACCCAGGCGAGCGCCAACACCAGCACGGACACGGTGTGCATCACCGCCACGATGACGCCGAGCCGGACGGCGTCGCGGTAGCGGCCCCGCGTGCCCAGCAGGTACGCGGCCGTGATGGTCTTGCCATGGCCCGGGGCGACCGCGTGCGCCGCCCCGACGCCGAGCGCCACGACCAACGCCAGCCAGAAGACGCCGCGACCGTCGAAGAGCGCGACCAGGCGCTCGTCGAGGCCGGTCACGACCGGCTCCGGGCACGCCGCCGCAGCCGTACGACGAGCAGCGCGGCCACCACGCCTACCAGGGCGACGCCGGCGCCGGCCAACGCCGCGGTCCGACCGAAAGCGCCGTCCCCGTCGGCGGTGAACCGCAGCCGGTGGGTCGGTTCGGTGGCGGTGAAGAGGGTACGACCCGGGGTCGCCGGGGTCTGGCTGGTGAGCATGGTCCGGTACGCCTCGTTCAGGTCGGTCAGTGGGGCGAGGGTGACCTCCAGGTCGACCACCCGGTCCAGGCAGTCGAAGCTGAGCCGGGCGCCCTGGTCGAGCAGTCGGTCGAGGGTGGCGAGGCGCCCCGGGCAGCGGGCGGCGCCCTGCCGTACGGCGATGTGGTCGAGCAGGTAGTCGCGCACCCGCTGGGAGCGTTGCAGCTTCTGCTCGCCGGTCAGGTTGGTCGCGACCGGCCCGAGGGTCGGGTCCTCGAAGGCGCCGAGCGACTGGCCCAGCGCCACCCAGTCGTCCTCCGCGGCGAGCCAGGTGATCGTGGCCCGGGAGCCGTCGACGCTGATCCGCGCCGTGGACGGCGGGCCGAAGGGATGGGCGGCGGCCGGGTTCGCCGGAACGACGAGGGCCGCCAGGGCGACGGCGCACACCGCCGCGAGCGGGTGCCGGATGCGGACAGTCACGGATGGTTCTCCTGGTCCGGGCGTACCGGGCGCGGCCCGGGGGTGGGAACCCGTGGCCGCGCCCGGTACGGGATCACTTGGTCACGGTGATGACCGGGCTGGTGATCTTCTGGCTCCTGCTCGCCAGGTAGACCACGTGGGTGCTGTTCTTCTTCGCCGACGGCGGCAGCGCGAAGCCGTACTCCAGTCGGCCCAGCTCGTCGGCCTTGGCGTAGCCGACGAACACCCCTTCGGAGCTGGCGCCGTCGGTGGTGTCGCGCAGGTAGACGGTCACCTTCTCGCCCGGGTCGTAGCCGTACGCCGAGACCTTGACCTCGCCCCTGGTCTCGACGACGGTCTTGTTGACCGTGGCCTGCTCGCCGGTGGTGTTCTCCGGGGTGCGGAACTCGTTGACGGTCCGCTCACCGGCCGCGTTCTTGCGGATGGTGACGCCGTCGTGGAGCTGGCCGTTGGCGTACCGGGCCTCGTAGCGGATGCTGTCGGCAGTGACGTCGATCAGCTGGTAGAGCTGCTTGTCCTGGGCCTTGCTCATGATGTCCGCGCCGTTGCCGGTCCAGACCGAGCCGTCGACCTCGTACATCTTGCCGCCGGAGACGGAGACCGCGTAGACGGTGCTGTCGTGCACGGTCAGCGACCGGCGGGACGTGCTGACGCTGCCCCGGCCGTAGGTGTGGTCGTGGCCCTGCAGGACCAGGTCCACGCCGTACTTCTCGAACAGCGGACCCCACTGCGCGCGCACCACCGGGTTGTTGCGTCCGGCGGCGGTCGAGTAGACCGGGTGGTGGAAGGTCACCACGGTCCACTTGTTCGGGTTGTTCCTGAGCAGCCCCTCCAGCCACGCGGTCTGCGCGGCCATCAGGGTCGCGTTGCCCTGCACGTTGGTGTCCAGGCCGATGAAGCGGACACCCTGGTAGTCGACCGAGTAGACGGTCTGCTTCAGCTCCGGGTTGCCCGGCCCGTTGTCCGGGTACGGGAACTGCGGCCGCCAGAAGGTGGAGAGGCCGCCGCTGTACTCGTGGTTACCCGGGACCGAGATGTTGTTGATCTGGCTGTCGATGAAGCCGCCGGCCTGGTACCACTGGCCCCATTGCTCCTCGCTGTTCGCCGAGTCAATGAGGTCACCGGCGTTGACGATCAGCTTGGCCGCGGGCCGGTCGGCGAACGCCTGCCGGAACACCCGGGGCACCGCGGAGTCGATATAGTTCTGGGCGTCGCCGTAGTAGATGAACGAGAACGGCTGGAAGTCGACGGCGGCGGTGGTGAAGTCGGTCCACGCGCTCCAGTTCGTGCCGTCCCCGACCCGGTAGGTGTAGCGGGTGTTCGGCTTCAGGCCGCTGAACTCCACCGTGTGGTAGGTGGAGGCGTACCCCAGCGAGGTGTTGACCGGGGTGGTGGAGAGCGCCTTGACCACTGTGACCGCCCCGGCGGCCGGCGCCACCTCGCCGAGCGCGGCGGGCGCCTCGAGGATCTCGGCCCGGGCCCACTCGGCGCCGGCCTCGGCCCGCCAGGTGACCCGCTGCGAGGTGGCCGGCGTGGTGGTGGGGGTGAGCATGATGCGGTCCGGAACCGGGGACGGACGGTGGATCTCCGCCGCCGGGTACTTGCCCGGGGCGGCGTCACCGAACGCCACCGGGGTGAAGGCGAAGCCGCCGACAAGCAGGGCCGCGGCACCGATCGCCGTCAGTCTCGCCCGCCGCGAACCCATGAGCCAGGGTCGCTTGATGTCGCCCAACGAGGATCACCTTTCCCTGAAGATGCACGTCGTCCTTGGCGTTGTGCCAATGGCCGACGGGAATTCAGTCAAAGATGATCAACGGACGGTCGACCGTGGCGCGGCCACCAGGTGAACTGCTGCCCCTCGCCGTCGCGCCGCCGCAGAGCTTCACCCGCCGGGCGACGGCCGGTCATCCGGACGCGGCCGGCCGTTCATCCCGGCCCACCTACGATCGCCGCCGTCGGAGATCGAGAGGTCGGAGCACGATGAACCTGCCGTCCCGCCGCTGGGCGGTGTCCGCGACCGTCGGCACCCTCGCCGCGCTCTTCGCGATCGAGCCGACGGGGTCGGCGCCGGTGATCAAGACCGACACCTTCGTCACGGCGGAGACCAGCGGGATGCTCACCATCGAGGGCGGCGAGTGTTTCACCGACCCGGCGTACTCGCGGCGGGCGGCCGAGGTGGTCGTCCGGTACGAGCCCTGCGAGCAGGGCGCCGACAACCAGTCGTACGGCTTCCTGCGCGCCGCCGACGGGCCGTGGGACCGCCCGAGCCTGGCCGCGTTCGCCTGGCAGGGCTGCGGTGAGTTCTTCGACCGGCGGTGGCCGGACGCGTCCCGGGTGGACCTGGCCTACTACCCCGTCCTGCCGACGGCGCAGACCTGGGCCGACGGCGACCGGACGGTGATGTGCGTGGTGTACCGCCCGGGCGGCCGGCTCAGAGACTCGGTGCTGCCGCTGCTGCGCTGACCGCCCCGGCCATCGGCGGGGCTCGAAGGGTTATGCCGCGCCGGGCTCCCCAGGTACGGTCCGGATGACCGCGATCACGGCAGCGGGGTCGCGTCGGCAGCCGGTCACGGAGGGGGCGCGTGGTGAAGATCAGAGCTGGGCTGTGTGTGGCGGCGATGGTCACGGCGGGGCTGGTGGCCGCTCCACCGGCGGCCGCCGCCGAGGTGGGCAGCGCCACCGTGGTGCCGATACAGGTCACCGGGGATCCGGCCAAGCGCTTCAACCTGGTGCTGCTCGGCGACGGCTACACCGAGGCGGACCTGCCGACGTTCCGTTCCCACGTGGACAAGCACCTCAACACGCTCTGGACGATCGAGCCGTTCAAGTCGTACCGCAGCTACGTCAACGTCTACGCCGTGGAGATCGTCTCCGCCGAGTCCGGGGTGGACTGCGATCCGGGGCTGTCCGACCCGCAGCGAAACACCGTGCTGGACATGGGCTTCTGGGGTGGCTGCAACCCCAACAGCGTGCAGCGCCTGCTCTCCGTCGACGGCGCGGCCGCCAACACGTACGCCAACCTGGCCACCGGCACCAACCCGGGCAACCGGCAGCTCATCGCCCTGGCCAACAGCGGCACCTACGGCGGTGCGGGCGGCGCCAACGCCACCGCGTCCGGCGGCAACGCGCTCTCCGCGCTGATCAGCCCGCACGAGCTGGGGCATTCGCTGGGCGGGTTGCAGGACGAGTACGACTACTACGCCCGCGGCGTACCCGGTGACACGTACACCGGGCCTGAGCCCTCCTCGGTGCACCACACCGTGCTCACCGAACAGCAGATGCGCGACACCCGGGCCAAGTGGTGGCGGTGGCTGGGCGAGCCCAGCGAGTCCGGCGGCACGATCGGCCGCTACGAGGGCGGCCTCTACTTGCAGCGGGGCGTGTGGCGACCCAGCCAGCACTCGATGATGAAGTCGCTGGGCTTCTACTTCGACCAGGTCGCCCGGGAGCGGATGACCCAGCGGATCGCCGGCCGGGTCAGCATCCTGCAGGACGGTACGCCGGCGGATCGGCCGATCGGCGCGGACCGGGTGGTCTGGGTGGAGACCCTGCACCCGGTCAGCCACGAGCTGAGCGTCACCTGGTCGGTCGACGGCAGCACCGTCCCCGGCACCGGCAACGCCCGCAGCCTGGACCTGAGGTCGCTGCGGCTCGCAACCGGGACGCACACCGTCACCGCCACGGTGACCGACCCGACCCCGTTCGTCCGCGACCCCGCGGTGCGGGAGTCGCCCGCGCTGACCCAGCGGCGGACCTGGACCGTGGACACCGGGCTGACCACGCCCGCGGCGGGCGGGCCGCTGGCGATCACCGCCTCGACCGCGACCGACCGGCCGGTCGGCGCGCGGGACGTGGTGTACGTGGAGAGCACCCACCCGACCGACCGGGCGCCGACGGTGAGCTGGACCCTCGACGGCCGGCCGGTGACCAACCCGGGGCACGACGGCGACCTGGAACTGGCTCCGCTGGACCTGGCCCGCGGCGCCCACCGGCTCACCGCGACGGTGAGCGACCCGGTGACGCGCGAGTCGGTGACCCGCACCTGGACCGTCGACGCGACCCGGCCGACGGTCAGCTACGAAGTCTCCGAACCGCTGCTCGCCACGAAGAAGCCCGGCCGGCCCACCGAGTACCTCTACAACGGCCCGTTCACCATGAGGCTGACCGGCACGGACGACGGCGCGGGTCAGACCACCTCGGAGTTCCGCCTGGACGGCGACGGCTGGCACAACTACTACGGCTGGCCCACCGACGCGGACGAGCCGTTCCGGTTCACGGCCACCGGCACCGACGTCGACGGCCTCGTCTACGGCAACCTCGGCTCGGGCGGCCTGTCGGTCTCGCCGTTCGCCCAGCGCTCCCCCGGCTACGGCCGGCACACCGTCGAGTACCGCGGCATCGAGCGGTCGGCAACATCGGCGCGCCCGGAGCGTTCGTGGCCACGCTGATCCCGTCGCCACCGGCGTGCACCAGCGTCGTCTCCGGACAGCACACCGGCGGGCTGGTCGTCGGCACCGGCGTCACCTGCCTGCGCGGAGCGACCGTGGCCGGTTCGGTCGTCGTGCGCCCCGGGGCCGCCCTGGTCGCCGAGCGGTCCACGGTCTCCGGCAGCCTGACGGCGACCGGCGCGACCGCCGTCGAGCTGCTGAACACCAGCGTGCGGGGTGCGGTCGCGCTGACCGGCACCACCGGCCACGTCACCGTGGTCGGGGCGCGGGTGGACGGTCCGCTGGTCCTGACCGGCAACGTCACCGGCGGCACCGCGGCGATCCTCGCCGGCAACGAGGTCGCCGCGCTGCACTGCGCCGGCAACAGCCCGGTCCCGGTCGACCTCGGTGCGCCGAACACCGTCCGGGGCACGGCGTCGGGGCAGTGCCGGGCACTGTAGGCGCGCGCACTGGCCCGGGGGTGCGTCCGCCGCGCGGGGCCGAGGACGGAACGACCGGGTGCCGGAGCGGCGTGCAGTGCCCGCTCCGGCACCCGTTCGCATCGCGCGGCCGCTCCGCCGACGGGAACCGGCGTTACAACTGGTGCAGCAGGAGCAGGCCGAAGGCGGCGGCGAGCGCCACGCACGCGGTGACGGTGATGACGCGTAGCCGTGCGCCCAGGTCGGCGTCCCAACCCTCGACCGCCCCGGAGGCGCGGCGGATGAGCGGGGTGGCGGCGCGGCCCGCGCCGAAACCGACCCCGGTGAGCGCGGCGACCTCCAGCCGCTGACCGCCGAGGAGGACCGCGACCGCGAGCACGTACGGGGCGGTGGCCGACACGTAGGTCCGCACGCCGGTGCCCAACTCGAACCCGAACCGCAGCGCACCCAGGCGCGGGCTACGGCGCAGCACGTCCTGCGGCACCTGACGGGCGTTCTGCGGCAGCGTGATGGTCACCACCCGGGTCTCCCGGAGCACTCCGAGCAGCGCCACCGCCACGATCGCCGCGTACCGCCAGGGTGCGGGCAGCGGCGCCGACAGGCCGGAGAGCAGGCCGAGGACCACCCCGCTGAGCAGGCCGCCGGCGAGCAGCCCCAGCACGAACAGGGTGAGCAGGCTCCCCTGTGGATTCCGATCCCGCCGCCCGGGCGAGGCCAGCGCGTACGCGCTGTTGCGGGTTCAAACCGAGCCGGAGAGCGTGTAGCCGGCCAGCCCGCCGATCGCCGCCCAGGTGAGCACGTGCCCGTACGCCGCGGCGAGCAGCGCGCCGGCAGTGAGCAGCAGGACGGGTACGAGCGGGTCGGTGGCCCAGCGGCGCAACGGCGCAACGGGTCGTACGGGCGCGCCCGTCATACGCCGCCGCCGGTGAGCGTGCGCCAGGTGCTCTGGCCCACGATGCCGTCCACGGTCAGCCCGTTCTGCCGCTGGAAGTCCCGGACCGCGACGTCGGTCCCCGCCCCGAAGACCCCGTCGACCGCCAACCCGTACGCGTGCTTGTTGAGTTGCCGCTGCACGCCACGCACGACATGCCCGGTGTACGGATAGTGCACGGTGACCACGACGGGTGGCCGCGTTCCGACCCCGACCGTCTTGCTCGCCGTGATTCCCTTGGCCGACACGGTGAACACCAGCAGCGGCCAGGTCTGGGCGTCGACGACGCCGCTCGCCGTGATCCCCTTGGCCGACTGGAACTGCTTCACCCTGGTCTCCGTGCCGCTGCCGAAGATCCCGTCCGCGGTGGCGGTGTAGCCCCGCGCGGTCAGCAGGTGTTGCAGGGTGTAGACGTTCGGGCCGCTGTGGCCGCGCCGGGTGCTGGGCCAGCTGACCGAGGTGAGGCACCCGCAGTCGGTGTTCCAGCGGCAGATCGACCTGACCCAGCCCGAGCTGGTCTGCCGGTACCCGTCGTGGCAGCGGCGCTCCACCGAGCAGGCGCACGCGCCGCAGGCGCCCTGGTAGCGCCACAGCCAGCCGTCGTAGGTGCCGGCGTAGCACTGGTTCGGCCGCAGTTTCCAGGTGGTGCCGTCGTTCTTGTGGAAGCCCGCGTACGTCCCGCTGGTGTTGCAGGCGGAGGCGAAGATCGGGCTCGGGCCGCAGCCGGGGGAACAGTTCTGGTCGCTGGCGTAGCTCGGACAGCTGCCGTAGATGTCGTACCCGTCGGCGTAGGCTCGGCGGGCGGCGGGAAAGACGCTTAGCGCGGCCATTCCCACGGCGGTGCCGGCCGACAGCAGCGTACGGCGGGACAGCGCCCAGGACTGGCGGTCCCTCGGCGCGCGCCGCCGGGCCGCGCTGCCGGTGCCCGGGTCCGTTCCGCGCAGCGAAGGGACGGCGTCGAGGCTGGTCACCGGGGGCCTCCCCGCTGGATGGTGTGGACGGTCGGTGCGGTGCCGCCGCCGGGCGGGGCATCGACCTGGTCGAGCAGCTGGCGTAGGGCCACCCGGGAGCCGACGGGTTCGGATCGGCGGATGCGCCCGGTGTCGTCGACCACGACCGCGAACGGGGTGGCGATCGCGTCGTACCGGTCGAACAGGTCCGCCTGCTCGTCCAGGACGGTCATCGGCAGGTCGGCCGCGTGCGGCGGGACGGTGTGCCGGTAGAGGACCCGGATCACGAGGTCGGCCCGCCGCGCCTGTTCGGCGGCCTCGTCGAGCAGCTGGTCGCAGGTGGCGCAGCCGTGGTCCAGGAAGAGCAGGACCAGGGTGGCGGGGGAAGGCGGCGCCAGGTCACGGAACCGCGGCGCCGGCGAGCCGGGCCGCAGGCCGACGGACCCGGGGCGAGCGGCGCCGCCGTTGGACAACGCGTGCACCTGCCGTACCAGCCCGGACACCACGAGGGCCAGCAGCAGGATGGCGATCCAGCTCAGGATCAGCGCGCTGGTCTGAAAACTCATCCGGGTACGCCTCCTCGTCCCACCCGAGCGGGCGGCTGATCCGTGGTCGGGTCGTGCATGGCGGCGGGCAGGTGCGCCAGGAGCGCGGTGAAGGTGGCCGCGGCGAGCAGCACGATCGTGAGCGAGGTGCCGGGACGCCCCAGCGGCACGACCGCGCCGGAGAGCAGACAGCCGACCAGGGCCAGGCCGGCGAGGGTGGCCGCCCGGGCCACCACCCAGCCGGTCATCGGCTGCTCCACCCGGGAGCATCCGCAGGGGACGGCCCGCCCGGTCGATCGCACGCGGCGGGCGTAGCCCGCGTAGCTGGCGAGGAGGGCGGCGCTGCCGGCGAGGACCGCGGCCAGCAGCCGGCCGCCGTCGTCGCGGAGCAGGGCGACCACTCCGGCCGCGCCGAGCAGGCCCTCGGCCGCGATGACGACCGCCGCGACGGCGGACGGCGCGGGCAGCACCCGGTGGGCGGCCAGCGCCGCCGACAGCGTCGCCGGCTTCGAGAGGTGCTCACCGCAGGCGAGGAGCAGGGTGAGCAGCACGGTGTACGCGGCGACGCTGGCCACCAGGGCCGACACGACGCCTCACCCGCCCAACTGGACGCGGAGCCGGCCCACCAGGTCCGGTACCCGGTCGATCGCCGTGTCGGCCAGCGGTAGCACGGTCACCCAGGTGTCCACGGCGGCGAGCACGAAGTAGGGCTTGCCGTCGGAGAGCGTGTCCCGGAAGAGTTCCCCCGCCCGGGTCGACAGCCCGCGCCACGCCGGCAGCTGCCGGGCGCGCTCGGCGGTCAACGGCGTCATGTCGAGCAGGCCGAGCCCGGGCACCTGCTTGATCACGGCCGCCGGCGCCGCGAACCGGCTACCGGCCCGTGGCTGGGGACGCACGGCGACACCGTCGTCGTGCTCCGTGATCCGCACCGTCCGCAGCACCGCGAGCAGGTCCGCCGTCGAGCCGCCGTACAGCTGGGTGAGGAAGCAGTACCGGCGTCCCCGCCACGCCGCCACCAGCCGCTCCTCGCTGAGCCGGATCTGCGGGTCGTACGACCGCACCCGCGCCGTCAGCAGGGTGCCGCCCTGATAGCTGAGCTCCTCGTCGAAGCCGGTGACGCCGAGCTCCTGTGCGAGGTCGTCGGCGAGGCCGAGCGAGCCGGCCGTGAACTCGTGCAGCCGGCCGGCGACGGTCAGCTCGACCACCGAGGTGAACGGCGCGCTCAGGTCGAGTGGGCCGGTGAGCAGGAACCGCCGGCCATCCATGGCGCGGTGGGTGACAGAAGCCTCCGTGGCTGCCATCCGCGCCACCTCCCCCGTGGGTACGGCACATGGTGGCCTCACAGTATCCGCGCTCACGAAGATCAATGACAAGCCCGAGCCGCGGCGGATCCATCGCCGCTGTCGGGGGGGGCGTCGGGTGGGACCGGCGACGGCGGCCAGCGGGGAGACTGTTCCCCGTGCAGTACGTGTCCCGGGTTCCGCAACCGCCGCTGGACCAGCTGGTCGACGACCTCTACTTTCTCGAGGGCACCCCGCCGTACTCGCGATTGAAGCTGCCGCCCATGCCGTCCGCGGTACTGATCCTCAGACCTTCACCGGATGCACGCCGACGGCGTACCGTGGCGCTGCGGCGGCGGTTCCTCGCCGACCATCCCGGTAACGCCCTCGACGTCGGGCCGCTGCCGGCCGATTGATTTCTTACAAGCGCCCGCGCCGGCATCCACCTCAGAATCGGCACACATCACGACGCGAGGAGGATCAGTGAGCAAGGTGATCATGGGCTGCGCCGCCGTCTCGATCGACGGTTTCATCGCCGACGAAAGCGACCAGGTCGGCCCGCTGTTCGAATGGGCGGGGAACGGCGACGTCGAGTGGACCTGGAGCGGCGAACCGGAGGAGCATCCGATGCACAGCACGCGCGCCTCCATGGAGTTCGTCAAAGCCGTCTACCCGCGCATCGGCTGTGTGGTGATGGGCCGCCGGACGTTCGACATCACGGACGGATGGGGCGGGGTGCCGGCCGCCGGTGAGCACGTCTTCGTCGTGACGCACGAGCCGCCGACGGACTGGAAGTATGCGGGGACCGCCCCGTTCACGTTCGTCACCGACGGGGTCGAGTCGGCGATCGAGCGGGCGCGGGCGTTCGCGGGCGATGACCGGATCGTCGACCTCGCCGCCGGACAGATCGGAGGTCAGGCGCTGCGACTCGGGCTCGTCGACCAGGTCGTGATGAACGTCGTTCCCGTCGTGTTCGGATCGGGCCGCCCGTTCTTCGGCGCGATGGGCGCCGGCGACGTCGTCCCCCTCGACAACCCCGCCCGCGTCGTCCAGGGCGACCGTGTGACGCACCTGCTCTACGACGTCTCCCGCCCGTCGGCGTGACCATGACGACCGGCCTGACGCCGTAAGGAGTCGCGTCGGCGAGGGATTGCAGCGCAAGGGCCTGTCCGGCGGATCTTGCCGGACAGACCCCAGTACGGCAGTCGCACTTCGTGACGTTGCTGGTCCGGGATGTACGAGGCGGCTCGGCGTGATCATCAATGGCGTTCGGTCCACAGTGCTGGATCTGGGGAGCCCGACGCGGGTGCGCGCGGTTCACCCAGTTGGCGAGTCGGGGCGGCGCGTCCAGCGTTCGGTAAAGAGCCGGTCGGATGGCGGCTCGCCAGGCAGCGGTCGAGTGTGGACGGCGCGCAGACCGTCCAGGGCGATGGCGATGATGCGTTTGCGGGCGTTCGCGGCGGCGTCGATGAGGTCCTCGTGGCCCTGCTTGCGGAGTTGGTCCAGGACAGGTGATGTGCCGAGTTGTTCGATCAGGAGGGAGATGTCGACGGGAGTGACGTCCGGCCGCAGCACGCCGGCCTCGTGGGCGCGGGTGACGAGGGCGGCTAGGAGGTTGTCGGAGCGGTCGGATTTGGCCTGCATCTCCTTGGTGACCGTGATCGTGCCGGCGATCGGGCCGAGTGAGCCTTGGCCGAATTCGATGCAGGTAGTGATGAAGCTGGCGAGCCCGTCCCACGGGTTGTCTGTGGCGAGTCCTTGCTCGGCGGCGTGGTTCCAGTTGTCGAGGGAGAGCGCGGACAGGCGCTGGAAGAGTTCCTCCTTGGTGCGGTAGCGGCGGTACAGGCTGCCGATGCCGACTCCGGCGCGGGCGGCGATCGCCGCTACTGAGGCGTGGACCCCGTCGGCGGCGAGCACCTCCCGGGCGGCCTGGAGGAGCGCGCGGTCGTTGCGTTCGGCTTCGGCCTGGCGTGGGGCGCGGCGCCGGTGTTCGGGCATGACGTCGATCATACCCGCTTTGCGGAGCGGGTCACTCCGTTATACGGTCGCCCAATCGGAGCACATCGCTCCGATTGGGGAGAGGTGGCGATCGTGCGTGCCGTGGTGATGGAACGGTTCGGTGGGCCCGAGGTCCTGCAGGTCCGGCAGGTCGAGGATCCGACGCCGGGGGCCGGGCAGGTGTTGGTGGCGGTCGAGTACGCCAACATCACGTTCGTCGAGACGCAGGTGCGGGCCGGCGCCGGTCCCGCGGCCAGGCAGCGGCCGCCGCTGCCCCGGGTTCCAGGCAACGGCGTCGGCGGTCGGGTTCGCGCCGTCGGAGCGGGGGTCGACTCGACGCTTGTGGGCACGACCGTGGAGACGACGACGGGCGGCACTGGCGGCTACGCCGAGCTGGCCCTGGCCCGTGCGCAGGACGTTATCGCGGTCCCGGACGGGGTGATGTTGCGCGATGCGGTGGCGCTGTTGGCGGACGGTCGTACGGCGGTCCTGCTGCACCGGCAGGCGCAGGTGAGGCCGGGCGAATGGGTGCTCGTCGAGGCGGCCGGAGGTGGTGTGGGTAGCCTGCTGGTGCAGCTCGCCGTCGCAGCTGGCGCGGAGGTGATCGGCGCCGCCCGCGGCACGGCCAAGGGGGAGCTCGTCACCTCCCTCGGCGCGGTCGCCTACATCGACTATTCCCGGCCGGGATGGGAACGCCAGGTGGTCGAGGTCACCGGCGGCACCGGCGTCGACCTGGTCTTCGACGGCGTCGGCGGGCAGATCGGCGCGCAGGGCATGGCCGCTATCCGGCCCGGCGGCCGGGCCAGCATCTATGGCATGGCCAGCGGCTCGTGGACCGAACCCGACGACCGGGTGACGGTCGTGCCGGACCGCGGCGCGCCGAGCGCCGACGAGGTGCGGGCGCTGGGCGAGGAGGCACTCGCCCTCGCAGCGGCCGGTCGGCTGCGCCCGATCGTCGGCCAGACCTATCCGCTGGTCGAAGCCGCGCAGGCGCACCGGGCGATCGAGGCCCGGGCGACGACTGGCAAGACCTTACTGATCCCGTGAGCGCCCAGACGGTACGCGGCGCGCCGCCGGCGGCGACGTCCGGCCAGAGCATCGTGCCGGTGGCCGCAACGCTGCTGTTCGGGGCGATCGCGGCATTGCTTGACACCACGATCGTCGCAGTGGCGCTGGACGAGTTGCGCCGCGAGCTGGACGCCGGGGTGACGGTGATCCAGTGGGTCACCACGGCGTACGTGCTGGCGATGACCGCGGTGATCCCGCTGGTGGGCTGGTCGGTCGGCCGGTTCGGCGCCCGCACCATGTGGCTGACCGCGCTCGGGCTGTTCCTGCTCGGATCGGTGCTGTCCCGGATGGCGTGGTCGGTCGACTCCCTCATCGTCTTCCGGGTGCTGCAAGGACTGGGCGGCGGCATGATCTTGCCGTTGACGCAGCTCACCCTGGCCAGGGCCGCCGGGCCGCAGCGCCTGGGCCGGGTGATGGGCGTCGTCGGGCTGGTCGGTCAACTGGCCCCCATCTCCGGGCCACTGCTGGGCGGTCTGCTGATCGACGGCTGGGGCTGGCGGTGGATCTTCTTCGTCAACGTGCCGATCGTGCTCGTCTCGCTCGTCATGACCTGGCGATGGTTCCCACGCGACGAGCAACGCTCCGACCAGGCCCAGGACCTGGACCTCGTCGGACTCGCCCTGCTGCCGACCGCGGTGGTCGCACTGCTCTACGTTCTGTCCACCCTCGATGCCGGACCGGATGCCGCGGTACGCGTCGAGACGCTCACCGGTGGGATCGCCGCGATACTGCTGCTGACGGCCTTCGTCTTGCGGTCGGTACGCCGCGGCGGGGCGAGCCTGATCGACCTGCGGCTGTTCGCCGACAAGTCCTTCCGCGGCGGCACGGTGATGATGTTCATCCTCGGTGTCACGACCTGGGGGCCGATGTTCCTCCTGCCGCTGTACTACCAGCAGCTTCGCGGGCTGTCCGCGTTCGACGCCGGACTCGTACTCGCTCCACAGAGCGTCGGTCTTGCCCTGGCGTACCTGCTGGTCGGCCGGTATGCCGACCGCATGCCGCCCCGCCCCCTCGCAGTCGCCGGAATGGCCGTCGCCACCGCCGGCACCGTCCCGTTCGCCTTCGCCACGGCCAACAGCGACACGCTCCTGCTGAGCGCGGCACTTTTCGTACGAGGAATCGGGTTCGGCGTCGCGAGCCTGCCCATCGCCGTCGCGATCTACCGAACACTCAAGCCCGCGACCATCCCGGACGCCACCAGTGCCAGCAACGTCATCCAGCGCGTCGGCGCCGGCACCGGAACCGCCCTAATGGCCACCATCCTCCAGGCAAGCGGCTACACCCCCGCCCTGACCTGGATGCTCATCCTCACCATCGTCGCCCTGGCCGCCACCGTGCTGCTGCCCGGCCGCGCCCGACACACCTCAGCACCGACCACACGGCAAACAACCCCGGACGGGCCGCCGACCGCGAGCAGTACCCACCCCTGAGCGCATCATCGAAGGAAGAGGAACCTGTGATCAACGTAGCGATCATCATCGGAAGTACCCGCCCGGGACGCAACGGCGAGGCCGTGGCTCGCTGGGTCTACGACCTGGCGGCCGAGCGCAGCGACGCCCAGTTCGAACTGGTAGATCTCAAAGACTTCGACCTGCCGCACCTGGATGAGGTGATGCCACCCGCGATGGGCCAGTACCAGCACCCGCACACCAGGGCCTGGGCCGAGAAGATCGCGTCCTTCGACGCATACGTCTTCGTCACGCCCGAATACAACCACTCAACCTCTGGTGCGTTGAAAAACGCCATCGACTTCCTGTACGCAGAATGGAACAACAAGGCGGCCGGGTTCGTCAGCTACGGCACCTCCGGCGGCACCAGAGCCGTCGAGCACCTACGCCTGGTAATGGGCGAACTCCACGTCGCTGACGTACGCGCCCAGGTCGCCCTGTCGCTGTCCACCGACTTCGAGCACTTCAGCGTCCTCAAACCAGCCCCCCATCAACAGGACGCGGTCACCACCATGCTGGACCAGCTCATTGCCTGGGGCCGCGCTATGAGGGCGCTCCGATCGGGCTCCCTCAACCCTGTTTGATCAACCAGCATGGGCCGGAAGCCGGATTGTGGACCACAATCCGGCCTCGACCAAAGTTCGGAGCTGCTGGGGTCGGGCCGAGCAGGCCGGGCATGCCCGCCCGGACGCTATGCAGCGGCTGCTGTGCACCGCAGTCCGGGACGCCGACGCGGTGCAGCGTGACGTGCGCGGGTTCGTGGTGGACCACCTCGGCGACCCGGACGCGGTACTGGTCGTGGACGAGACCGGTGACCTGCCGACACCCGCGGTGGGCAGCACACTCGTGGCGTCATCCACCGACTTGGACAATCTGGCGCGGCGAGCATCAAACCCGCGCCCGCCGCGCCCACTACCAACGACGCCTCCGAACGGAACTCGGCACATGATCACGAAGGGCGACTGCCGTACTAGGGCCCGATGAGGGCTCAGCGTTTGAGCGTGAAGGTGAAGTCGCCGGAGAGCTTGCCGCTCAGCCGGACCGCCGAAACGAGTTTCCCCTCCGTGATCAGTCTCTCGACCTCGGCCCGGGAAAGACCGCAACCTTCAGCGATCAGTCGCACCGGCCGGACAGGAATCCGCGCCGCAAAGCGGACCGAGACGTCGATCACTTCGCAATCCCGGTTATCCGATCCGCCGGTGTCGAGGCGCCAGGCGTTGTCCCAGTCGAGGGCGATGCGATTACGGTGCCGCACGACCGGATCCTGGAGCAGCTCAGCTGTCAGGCCAGGGTCGTTGTCATGCAGCCGGTCCAGCAGCTCAGGTCGTACGGAGCGCACATTCACCCGCTCCAGGACCGTGAGCTTTGCAGTTTCCCCGCAACCGGTACAGAGCACGAGGAGCCAGGCGTCGAGGAGCTTGTGGTTTGCGTTGACGCGAAATTTACCGCTCGCCCGGAAGCGCTCGGACGCGCACGCGTGGCAACGACGGACTACGAGGGGCAGGCAGGTGGGCACGACCACCCAGTTTTTGAGCACAGAAATACACCGGTTTCAGTGAGAAGTCCGCAGCAAGAAGAAGCGCGGCGCACATGCGCGACGCGCGACGAATCAGCGCTCGGGAGGTCTCACAGGGTGTACAACGGCACGTCCTTGACCAGACGACTTGGTTCGGCAGCACGGTAATGGCACACAGCGGCGCTGTTCCACCGGTTTTCGAGCGCCTTACCGTCAGGTCCTGTCCGGCGGATCATGACGAAGCCAGAGCCAGATCGCGGCGACGGTGACGGTGCGATGGAAGGGCAGGCCCGCATGTCGTACCTCGTGGCCACGGCCCGGAGGTTCTTGAGCCTGTTGATCGTCCGCTCGACCTCGCTCCTACGCTTGTAGATCGTCTTGTCGAAGCCGACGGGCCGACCGCCTTCGCTGCCCCGGACAGGCCCTAGCGGTCCGGGCTGTCGGCGGGAGCCATGATGCGCAGCGCGTTGGGGTCCAGGCCGATCCGGATCGGCGTCTCGCCGTACAACTCGCCGTCGACCTCGACCGGCGCCGGCCGGTCGGTCTCCAGCCAGAGCTGGCGTACGGCGAGAAAGGGCTCCTCGCCGAGGGTACGACGATGCCCGGTCGCCGCGTTACGGGCCGTGTCGCGCAGCAGCTCGCGGCGGGTCGGCCCGCCCACTGGGTACGCGACCAGCAGCCGGTCGTCGGCGTCCGCGTCGGCGGTGATCGGCCGGCCGGCGTGGAAGCCGCCGTTGGCGACGTACAGCTGGTGGGTGACGAATTCGTGCTCGCGTCCCTCGGCGCGGACGGTGGCGCGCAGTGGCCGGTGCCCGGCCAGCAGCGCCAGCGCGGTGAGCGGATAGGCGAGCCGCCCGGTGGCCCGCTTGAGCCGTGGTGGCGTCCGCAGCGCCACGTCGGCGGAGAGGCCGACGCCGACGTGGTTGGTGAACCGCATGTCGCCGACGAGCCCGAGGTCGACGTCGATCACCTTGCCGTCGGTGAGGACCGCGACCGCCGCGTCGAGGTCGAGCGGGATGCCGACCGTGCGGGCGAAGTTGTTGGTGGTGCCCAGCGGCAGCAGGCCGAGGGCGATGTCCCGGTGGGCCAGCAGCCGCGCGGCGGTGCCGATCGTGCCGTCGCCACCGCCGGCGACCAGGAGGTCCGGCTCCAGGTCGGCAGCGGCGGCGAGGGTCTGCTCCAGCTCGGCGGGCCGGTCGACCGGGTACGTGCCGAGCAGGCTGAAGCCGGCCGCGATCAGCTGTGACCGGGCGCCCTCGTAGCGCCGGCGGCCCCGGCGGGAGTGGGCGTTGACGACGAGCACCGCCCGCCGCTCCCGGCGGATCGTCGCGCTCAACTCCGGCTTCGTCCGCATAGGGCCAGACCCTATCGCCGCAGCGGCGGGCGGTCGGCACTTTCGCAGCCGGCGCGGTTCGTCGGCGCTGGCGCTCGATGAGGCAGAATCGAGGGGCATGATCGAGCAGATCATCGGGGAGATGCGGCATGAGTGACCTGACCGGCGCCGGCTGGCGCACCAACACCAGCGGCCGCGACCGCGCCGGGCGCGACGGGCTTGTCCGGTGAGGTTCAGCTTCGACGTCGGGGTGCACGAGCGGCACAAGGTGACGTTCTCCTTCGACAAGTTCTGGGGCGGGTTGTCGATTACGGTCGACGGGCGACCGGTGCACCGGGAGCTGCGCGTCATGTCGGTCGATCTGATCAAGCGGTACCAGTTCACCGTGGGCGTGCACGAGCGGCACAACGTGCTCATCGAGAAGGAACGCAAGCTGCTCTTCGCCGGTTTCCGGCCGCAGCGGTGCCGCGCGTACGTCGACGGGCACCTCGTCGCCGAGCACACGGCCTGACCGCGGCTCGCCGTGGCCGGCGCCGCACGCCCGGGCCCCCACCACGGGCCTCCACTGTAGGAGGATGGGCGGCGCGATGACCGGTCGGGAAGGCGCCGGTCGCCGTACACGGGGGCGTTCTTCATGGGTTTTGACGTCGATGTGGCCGCGCTGCGCGGCCTGCCGGCGGTGTTCGACCGGCTCGGCGACGACGCGCGAGCCGGGCTGAGCCACCTGGACACCAACACCGCGCTGGAGTACGGGCCGGGTTTCATCAACCGGATCAGCGGCAAGCACGAGCGGGCCGTGTCGGACATCCGCGGCTTCGTCGAGGACATCGCGAAGTTCACGGCCGGCCACACCGGCGCGTCGCTGCGCCAGGCACTGAACTACTACGAGCGCACGGACGAAGCGGCGGCGGAGCATCTGGACCGCTCCTTCCGGGGCGACGGTCAGCTCGACCGTTCGCAGTTCGCGAGCCTCTACCGGGCCGCCGGGTCCGCGGCGCCGTTCGCCGATCGGGCCGAACCGCGGGACAGCCTCCGGGAGGTGCCCGACTACAACAAGGACGACGCGTTCCAGTTCGAGCCGCAACTGTGGGACATCGCCAGCCCCACCTCGGTGACCCGGGACGCCATCTGGGGCGCCACCTGGCTCGGCGCGAAACTGGGCATCTGCGACCGCGCCTACGACCCGTACGAGAGCTTCATCAAGCCCGTCGCGGGTGACTGGGCCGGGGTGCGGGGATGCGCCGACGCGTTCGACAACATCGCCTCGTCGCTGGGCGGCATGGCCGACAACCTCCGCTGGGCCGCCCTCTGCTCCGAGCAGCACTGGCAGGGCAGGGCGGCCACCGCGTTCCAGGCCCACGTCGTGAACTCGGCGCGCAAGCTCGACGTGGCGGCCGGGCCGGTGTCCGCGCTGGCGGCGGAATACCGCCGGACGGCGGAGGCCATGTTCGAGCTGGGCAAAGTGCTCGGCTCCCTGCTCTCCGACCTGGTCGACGCCGCCATGATCTTCGTTGCGACGGCCAGCACCGCGGTGGGCACCTCGGAGACCGTCATCGGCGGGGTCGTCTTCGGGGCGGCGGCGATCTACGAGGGCTACAAGGTGTGGGACATCGTCAAGGAGGCGCTCGACCTGGTGGGCCGGGCCGACTCGCTCACCAGTGCGTTCACCTCAGCCGTCGCCGACTTCGGCATGGCGTCGGGTGCGGGCGAGCTGCCGGTCCTGGCCCCGCCGCCGGTCGGCCTGCCCCAGTGACCGGTTCGTCAGGCAGGATGTCCAGCGTGAACCAGGTTCCGCCCACCCGCCCGGAGGACGTGCTCACCGCGCTGGACCGCACCCCGTACGGGGCGGTCCTGCGCGACGAGGCCCGGCGGCGGCAGTTGGTCTTCGAGGCGATGATGACCGGGCCCGACCCGATCGGGCGGGAGATCGGGCACCAACTGCGGGCAGGCAGCGTCACCCCGCGGGACCTGCTCGCCGTGGGCGACTACCGGGAGTTCTTCGGCCGCGCCCGAGCCCACGCGGAGCAGCTCGACCTCGACGACCTCGCCGCCTCGGCCCGGGTGCTCGCCGACGACGCGCAGCTCACCGGCGACCTGGACCACGACCGCGCGGCCGGCTCGTCCGACGAGCCGCCGGCCGCGGACGAGCCCGGCCGGCCGGAGAGTCCGGAACGATGAGAACCCTGTCGACGAGGACCGACCGGCGGCTCGGCCGGGCCCTGGTGACCCTCGGCTGCGTGATCGCCGCGCTGTGCCTGGGCCTGATGGGCTACGCCCGGTCCGGCGCCGTCGACGCCGGGCACACCTGGACCGGCGACGGTCCCGTCTACCTGACCAGCGCCGCCCGCGGCGGTCAGCACCCCTGCACCGTCACCCCCGAGGCGGGGGTGGAGCGGACGGTCGACGTGCCGTCGTGGCCGAACCGGGGACCGCACCTCGACGGCCGCCGGGTGGACCCGTGGTTCTCCGGATCAGCTCAGGTCTCCTGTGCGGACCCGGTGTACCTGACGCAGGGCTGGGTGGTCCGGCTGTATCCGCTGGCGGAGCAGTGGCTGGTACTCCTCGCGGGGATCGTGCTGGCGCTGCTCGGATTGGATCGGCTCGGCCTGTTCCGGCACACCTCCCGCTACCCGTGACGCCCTGACCCGGCGCTGCGCTCCAGCCGCGAAGAATCAGGACCGGCGGCGGACCGGGGCCTCGTCGATCGACACCCTGCGGCGTACCTCCGTCGCGGCGGGTGAGTGCCCGCCGGCGCCGTAACGCCGGCCGGCGGGGTGGCGCTTCCCTACCGCAATGATCGTGAAGGAGCGGCTGTCGCGGGCGGCCTCGGTTCGGGGGGTTCATGGGGGCGAAGATCTGGTGGCAGGCCGTCACGGCGGTGTTCGCCGCTGTTCGCAGGCGCACTCCGGCCCAGGAGGAGGCGTTGCGGGCGGAACGGGCACGCGGCGTGGACCGGCTCGCCCGCGAGGTGGTGGACCGCGAGGCACCCGCGGAGAGCGCCAGGTCCCGAACGCCGCGGGGACGCCGGACCCGGCCGGGGTCCTGATCGCGCTAGTCGGTCGCGGACGCGAGCCTGGTCGCGGCAGCCGTCCAGGCCCTGCCGTCGCCGCGCGGTTCGTAGCGGCGGATCCGCTGGGTCGCCCGCAGCAGCGACCGCATCGCAGCCAGGTCGGGGCCGACTGCGCCGAGCGCGCGCCCCTGCACGAGCACGTTGCCCAGCGCGCCGGCCTCGACCGGGCCGGCCTCGACCGGCAGGCCGCAGGCGTCGGCGGTGAGCTGGCACAGCAGCTCGTTGCGCGCGCCGCCGCCGACGACGTGGATGACGTCGACGTCGCGGCCGGAGAGCCGTTGCGCGTCCGCGACCACGGCGCGGTAGGCCAGCGCGAGGCTGTCCAGGATGCACCGCACCGTCTCGGCCGGGGTTGTCGGCGCCGGTTGTCCGAGGGCGCGGCAGGCGTCCGCGATGCGGCCGGGCATGTCGCCGGGGGGCAGGAAGACCGGGTCGTCGGGGTCGATGACGGCGCTGAACGCGGGCACCCGGGCGGCCTCGCGCAGCAGCGCCGCCAGGTCGGCGGGGAGGCCGGCCGCCCGCCAGCTGCGGATCGACTCCTGCAGCAGCCACAGTCCCATCACGTTCCGCAGGTAGCGGACCGTGCCGTCGACGCCGACCTCGTTGCTGAAGTTCGCCGCCCGGCTCTCCTCGGTGAGCACCGGCGCCGGCAGCTCGACGCCGACCAACGACCAGGTGCCGCAGGAGACGTACGCGAAGCGCTCCCCCCGGGCCGGTACGCCGACGACCGCGGAGGCGGTGTCGTGTGAACCGACCGCGGTCACCCGCACCGCTCCGGTCAGCGCGGTGGCCTGGGCGACGTCGGGCAGCAGGTCGCCGATCGGGTCGCCCGGGCGGCGCAGGGCGGGGAACAGCTCGGGCCGGATGCCCAGTCGGCGCATGAGGTCGGTGGCCCAGTTCCCGGTGCGGGCGTCGAGCAGCTGCGTGGTCGAGGCGTTGGTGAGTTCGGCGCCGGCGACGCCGGTCAGCCAGTAGGTGACGAGATCGGGGATCTGCAGCAGGGTGGCCGCCGCGGCGAGCTGGGCGGTGCCGGCCGCGGCGGCGAGCTGGTAGATGGTGTTGAAGGGCAGGAACTGCACGCCGGTGCGCTGGTAGAGCTCCGCGGCCGGGACGGTGGCGGTCACCCGGTCGGCGATGCCGTCGGTGCGCCCGTCGCGGTAGTGCACGGGGTTGCCGAGCACCCTGCCGTCAGCGTCGAGTAGCCCGTAGTCGACCGCCCACGAGTCCACCCCGACCGAGGCGACGGGACCGGCGTGCCGGCCGGCGGCGCGCAGCCCGTCGAGGACGCCCCGGTGGATCCGCAGGATGTCCCAGTGCAGGACGCCGCCGGCGCGGACCGGGACGTTGTCGAACCGTTCGACCTCGGCGAGGTCGAGCGTCCGGGGTCCGAGCCGGCCGGCCATGACCCGGCCGCTGGCGGCGCCGAGGTCCACCGCGGCGACGGTGACGGGTATGACGGTCACGTGCTCCTCCCGGGAACGGCCAGCAGGTTCTACAGCAGCCCGCGGCGGGCGGCCCACACCACCGCGGCGATCGGTGCCGGTACGCCGAGCCGGTCGCAGATCGCCCGCGCCCGGCGGCGTACGGTGCATTCGGAGGTGTCGAGCCGGCGGGCCACCGCGTCCATCGGCAGCCCCTCGGCGAGCAGGCGGAGCAGGGTCAGGTCGTCGTCGTCGAGTGGTCGGTGCTCCATGGTCGGCGTGGTCACGGGGACCATTCCTTCCTCTTGGACGGCACGGTCGGTGGTCTACCGCAGGAACGCCGCCGCGACGCCGGCGTCGACGGGGATGTGCAGGCCGGTGGTGAGCGGCAGCTCGCCGGCGGTGAGCGCGATGATGGCGGCCGCGACGTGTTCGGGCAGGACCTCCTGCTTCAGCAGGGTGCGCTGGGCGTAGAACGCGCCGAGTTCGGACTCGGGCACGCCGTAGACGGCGGCCCGTTGGGCGCCCCACCCGCCGGCGAAGATCCCGGATCCGCGGACCACCCCGTCGGGGTTGATGCCGTTGACGCGGATGCCGTGCTCCCCGAGTTCGGCGGCGAGCAACCGAACCTGGTGCGCCTGGTCGGCCTTGGCGGCCCCGTACGCGACGTTGTTCGGGCCGGCGAAGACGGCGTTCTTGCTGGCGATGTAGACGATGTCGCCACCGCCGCCCTGCTCGATCATCACCCGGGCCGCCTCGCGGGAGACGAGGAAGGAGCCGCGGGCCATGACGTCGTGCTGCCGGTCCCAGTCGGCGCTGGTGGTCTCCAGCAGCGGCTTGGAGATGGACAGCCCGGCGTTGTTGACGACCAGGTCCACGCCGCCGAAGCGCAGCGCCGCGGTGTCGAAGGCCGCCCGTATCGCGGTCTCGTCGGTGACGTCGACCGGCACGGCCAGCGCGTGGTCGGCGGAGCCGATCTCCTCGGCCACCCGGGTCGCCGCGTCGGCGTCCCGGTCGGCGAGCACCACACAGGCGCCTTCCGCGGCGAGCCGGCGGGCGACGGCCCGGCCGATCCCCGAGCCGGCGCCGGTCACCAACGCCACCCGGGTGGCCAGCGGCTTCGGCGGCGGCATCCGGCGCAGCTTCGCCTCCTCCAGCGCCCAGTACTCGATGCGGAACTTCTCCGCCTCGTCGATCGGCGCGTACCGGGACACCGCCTCGGCGCCGCGCATGGCGTTGATGGCGTTGACGTAGTACTCACCGGCGACCCGGGCGGTCTGCTTGTCACGGCCGAAGGAGAACATGCCCACGCCGGGCACCAGCACGATGGCCGGATCCGCGCCGCGCATCGGCGGTGTGTCCGGGCCGGCGTGCCGCCCGTAGTAGGCGCGGTAGTCCTCCCGGTAGGCGGCGTGCATTTCCCGCAACCGGGCCACCACGTCGCCGAGCGGCGCGGTGGGCGGCAGGTCCAGCAGCAGCGGGCGGACCTTCGTGCGCAGGAAGTGGTCCGGGCAGGAGGTGCCGAGCGCGGCCAACCGGGGATGGTCCGCGCCGGCCAGGAAGTCGAGCACCGGGTCGCTGTCGACGTAGTGGCCGACGACGGGCTGGTCGGTGCCGGCCAGGCCACGGATGACCGGGGCGAGGGCCGCGGCGCGGGCGTGCCGTTCGGCGGCGGGCAGCGCCGCGTTCGCGGGCACCGCCGGGCCGAACGGTTCCGGCCGGCCGCGCTGGTCCAGGAACGCCTGGGCGGTACGGATGATCTCCAGCGAGTTGCGCTCGCACTCATCGCTGGTGCTCCCCCAGGCGGTGATGCCGTGCCCGCCCAGGATCACCCCGATGGCGCGCGGGTTGGCCCGGTGCACCGCGGCGATGTCCAGACCGAGCTGGAAGCCGGGGCGTCGCCACGGCACCCACACCACCCGGTCGCCGAAGCACTCCTTGGTCAGCGCCTCACCGTCGGCGGCGGTGGCCAGCGCGATGCCCGCGTCGGGGTGCAGGTGGTCGACGTGGGCGGCGTCGACCAGGCCGTGCATGGCGGTGTCGATCGACGGTGCCGCTCCCCCGCGCCCGTGCAGGCAGTAGTCGAAGGCGGCGACCATCTCGTCCTCGCGGTCCACGCCGGGGTAGACGTCGACCAGCGCCCGCAGCCGGTCCAGCCGCAGGACGGCCAGACCGGCGGGGGTGAGGGTGCCGAGGTTTCCGCCGGAGCCCTTCACCCACAGCAGCTCCACGTCGCCGCCGGTGACCGGGTCGGCGCCGCGGCCCTTGGCGGAGGTGTTGCCGCCGGCGTAGTTGGTGTTGCGGGGGTCCGCCCCGAGCCGTCGGGACCGGGCGACCAGGTCGTCTGCGGTGGACATCCCGTCACGCTCCCCAACCGGCGGCCTGCCCGCCGACCCGCTCGGTCCTGACCTTCTCGAAGTAGCCCGAGCGGTGGTACGCCGCGATCGGGTCGGGATCCAGGCCCATGTCCTCGCGCAGTTGCCGCAGCAGCGGTCGGACGTCGGTGTGGTAGGCGTCCATCAGGACCGCGTTGGCGGTCAGCACGTCGCCGGCGGCCTGCGCCGCGCGCAGCGCCTCGTGGTCGACCAGCAGCGCCTTGGCGGTCGCCTCCTGCACGTTCATCACCGAGCGGATGACCGCGGGGATCTTCGGCTCGATGTTGTGGCACTGGTCGAGCATGAACGCGATGCCGGCGCCGGGCCGCAGGGCGTCGGCGAGCACGATCTCGTGCAGGATGCGGAACAGCTGGAACGGATCGGCGGCGCCCACCATCAGGTCGTCGTCGGCGTAGAACCGGGAGTTGAAGTCGAAGCCGCCGAGCTTCCCGGCGCGCAGCAGGAACGCCACGATGAACTCGATGTTCGTACCGGGGGCGTGGTGGCCAGTGTCGATCACCACCTGGGCCCGTTCGCCGAGCTCGAGGCAGTGGGCGTAGGCGGTGCCCCAGTCGGGGACGTCGGTCAGGTAGAACGCCGGCTCGAACAGCTTGTACTCCAGCAGCATCCGCTGCTGCGGGCCGAGCCGGTCGTAGGTCTCCCGCAGGGCCGCGGCCAGCCGGTCCTGCCGGGCGCGCACGTCGTCCTGCCCGGGGTAGTTGGTGCCGTCGGAGAACCACAGCTTCAGGTGGCGGGACCCGGTGCGGTCCATCACCTCGATGCACTCGATCAGGTGGCCGATCGCCTTGCGGCGGATCCCCGGGTCCGGGTTGGTGACGCTGCCGAGCTTGTAGTCGTTGTCCTGGAACACGTTGGCGTTGATGGTGCCCAGCGCGACGCCCTGCTCGGCGGCGTACCGGGCCAGCGCGGCGTAGTCGTCGACCAGGTCCCACGGGATGTGCAACGCGACGGTGGGCGCCACGCCGGTGAACCGGTGCACCGTGGCCGCGTCCGCGACCTTCTCGTACGGGTCGCGGGGCACGCCCTCCTGCGGGAACACCTTGAATCGGGTGCCCGAGTTGCCGTATGCCCAGGACGCCGTCTCGATCCGCTGGTCGCGCAGCGCCGCCGCCACCCGTGCCCGGGTCGCCGGGGCCAGGTCAGTCATCCGTGTCTCCCCAGTTGTTCGTTCAGGTCGAAGATCTCGGCCAGCACGTGCATGCCGCGATCGGGGCGCCCGTCGGGCAGGTCCGCGAAGAACGGGGCCATCTCCGCCTGCCAGCGGCGGTTGACGTCGGTGGCGTCCATCGTGGCCAGCGCGGCGTCGAAGTCGTCGGTGTGCAGGTAGCCGACCAGCAGGCCGTCCTCGCGGAGGAAGAGGGCGTAGTCGTGCCAGCCCGCCGCCCGCAGCGCGGTCAGCATCTCCGGCCACACCGCGGCGTGGCGGCGCCGGTACTCCTCCAGTCGCTCCGGACGGACCTGGAGGGTGAAACAGACCCGGCGCACGCCATGCCTCCCGCGGTTGGTCAGAAGTTGAGCTGGTCGATGTTCTCGGCGGTGAAGGTGAACGGGTCGCCGAGGACGACCACGCCGTCCGCGCCGACGGTGAACTCGCCCAGCTTGCCGGCGGTGAACTTCTCCCCCTCCTTGCCGGTGATCAGGCCCGAGGCCAGCGCGCCGCCGGCGTACGCGGCGAGGTAGCCCAGGTCGGCGGGGTTCCAGAGGGCGAACGACTGCACCGTGCCGTCCTTGACGTACGCGCGCATCTGGTTCGGGGTGCCGAGGCCGGTCAGCTGCACCTTGCCCTTGTACGTCGAGCCGGACAGGTAGCGGGCGGCCGCGGCGATGCCGACGGTGGTCGGCGAGATGATGCCCTTGAGGTTGGGGTGCTTGGCGAGCAGGCCCTGGGCCTCCTGGAACGACTTCTGGTCGTCGTCGTCGCCGTAGGCGGTGTCGACGAGCTTGAGCTTGGCGTACTCCGGCTTGGCCAGCTCGGTCTTCATCATCTCGATCCAGGCGTTCTGGTTCGTCGCGTTCGCGGTGGCGGAGAGGATCGCGATCTCGCCGCCCTCCGGGCCGACCGCCTCGGAGATCAGCTTGATCTGCGACTTCGCGATGCCCTCGGCGGTGGCCTGGTTGATGAACAGGTCCCGGCAGGACGGGTTGGTGTCCGAGTCGTAGGTGACGACCTTCGCCCCGCTCTGCTGGGCCTCCTCGAGCGCGCCGCAGATCGCGTCCTTGTCGTTGGCGGAGACCACGATGACGTCGGTCTGCTGCTGGGAAAGGGTGTTGATGTAGCTCACCTGCGCCGAGGGGCTGGCCTCCGACGGGCCGGTCTGGCTGTAGGAGCCCTTGAACTCCTCCACCGCCACCTTGCCGCCCTTGTTGTCGGAGGTGTCGAAGTACGGGTTGTTCACCTGCTTCGGCAGGAAGGCGATCTTCAGCCCGGACTTGATGGTGCCGTCGCCGGAGCCGCCGTCGCCGCTGCCGGAGCCGGCGTCGTCGGCGCAGGCGGTGGTGGTGAACAGCAGCGCCAGCAACGCCGCCGACGCGATCGTCCGTATGCGTCTGGTGCTCATGGGGGTGTCCTTTCTCAGGCTGGGATGGGTCGTCGCCGGCTCAGCCGGTCACGGGCCCGGCGTACGACGTTCGGCCCGACGACGGCGAGGATGAGCAGGGATCCGGTCACGATGGTCAGCGCGTTGGCCGGCACGTCGGCCAGTTGCAGCGCGTTGCGCAGGGTTCCGAGCAGGGCGACGGCGGCGAGCACACCGACGAGACCCCCGCGCCCGCCGAAGATGGACACCCCGCCGAGCAGGACCGCCGCGACCACCGAGAGTTCCAGGCCGGTGGCGTTGTCCGCCCGGGCGCTGGCGAACCGGAAGGTCCAGAACACGCCGGCCAGCGCGGAGACGGCGCCGGTGGTGACGAAGAGCCAGAACTTGGTGCGGGCCACCGAGATGCCGGAGAACGTGGCCGCCTCGGCGTTGTTGCCCATCGCGTAGAGGCCCCGGCCGATCGGGGTGGCGTGCAGGACCACGCCGAAGAGCACCGCGAGCGCGGCGACGACGAGGACGAACCACGGGATGGTGGTGCCCGGGATCGGGCTGGTCGCCTGGCGGGTCCAGCCGGTCGGGTAGTCGGCCACCGCACGGTCGCCGAGCACGACGTAGGCCAGGCCGCGGTAGAGGGCCAGGGTGCCGATGGTGACCGCGAGCGAGGGGAGCCCGAACACGGTGACGAACAGGCCGTTGACCGCGCCGAGGAGGGCACCCAGCGCGAGGCTGGCGACGATGAGCACGGGCAGCGAGCTGACCCCGAGGTGCCAGAGTTGTCCGAGCACGGCGCAGGTCAGGCCGACGGTGCTCGCCACCGACAGGTCGATCTCGCCGGTGATCACGACGAGGGTCAGCGGCATCGCGATCAGGGCGATCGGGATGGCTTCCAGCACCAGGAACCGGTAGAACCGCGGGTTGCTGACGCCGTCGATGGTCAGGCTGCCCACGATGATCACGGCGACCAGGGCGACGATGACGACGGCGTCCCAGGATCCCAGCACCGACCGCCAGGCCGGCCGGGTGGGCACGGGGTGCTCAGGCGCCACGGGCCTTGCCTCCTTGCAGACGGCGGGTCATCCGCACGGCGAGCGCGCGGTCCAGCCCGATGGCGGCGAGGATCAGCGCGCCCACGGCGGCGCGCTGCCAGAACGGGTTGATGCCGAGCACCGGCAGGGCGCTGCCGATGGTGGTGAGCAGCACGGCGCCGAGGGCGGCGCCGTAGACGGAGCCGCTGCCGCCGAAGATGGCCACGCCGCCGACCACGACCGCAGCCACGACGTTGAGTTCGGAGCCGAGGCCGGCGTTGGCGTCGAGGGTGCCGAAGCGGGCGGCGTAGAGCACACCGGCGAGCCCGGCGAGCGCGCCGCTGACCACGAAGGCCACGAAGACCCGCCGGCCGACGGGGATGCCGGCGAGGCGGGCGGCGTCGGGGTCCGAGCCGATCGCGTAGAGCTCGCGGCCGGCGCGGTACGAGCGCAGCACGAACCCGGCGACGAGCAGCACCGCGACCGCGAACAGGGTGAGCACCGGGACGCCGAGCAGCGTGGCGGTGCCCATCCGGAGGAATCCGGCGGGCATGTCGGCGGCGTTGATCTGCCGGCCGGTGGCCCAGGTGTAGTCGATGCCGCGGAAGACGTAGAGCGTGCCGAGGGTGACCACGAGGGCGGGCACCCGCGCGGCGGCGATCAGGGCGCCGTTGACGGCGCCGCAGACCGCGCCGAGCGCGGCGCCGACCGCGATGGCGACCGGGATGGGCAGGCCGGGCGCGGCGAGGAACAGGGTGCCGGTCGCGAACGCCGACAGGCCGAGGATGGAACCGACCGACAGGTCGACGTTGCGGGTGATGATGACGATGGCCTGGCCGACGGCGAGGATCGCCAGGATGGTCGAGCCCAGCAGCAGGTCCTTGACGCTCTGCGCGGACAGGAATCGCGGGTTCGTCAGCGCCGTGCCGGCGACCAGCAGCGCGAGGGCGAGCGCGATGCCCAGTTCGCGGACGACGAAGAGGCGGTGGGCCGCTCGCGCGCCGGCCCCGGCCGCGGCGGGTCGGCCCCCCGGCGTCGGCTCGGCCCGGCGTACGTCGGTGGTGGTCACGGACGCCCGCCCTGGTTCGCGCCGGCGGTGCCCCGCCGCGCCGCGCTGCTCGCGCTCACGATCCCTCCCGTTGTCCGGTTGCCGCGAACATCACCGACTCCTCGTCGGCCCGGTCGCGGTCGATCTCGCTGACCAGCCGGCCCTCGTGCATGACCAGCACCCGGTCCGCCATGGCGAGCACCTCGGGCAGCTCGCTGGAGACCATCAGCACGGCCACGCCCTCGGCGGCCAGCCCGGACAGCAGCCGGTGCACCTCGGCCTTGGTGGCGATGTCGATGCCGCGGGTGGGTTCGTCGACGATGAGCACCCGGGGCGCGGTCGACAGCCACTTGGCCAGTACGACCTTCTGCTGGTTTCCGCCGGAGAGGGTGGCGACCGGGTCGGTCAGCCGGGCCGACTTCACCTGCAGCCGCTGGGTCCAGGTCCGCGCCGACCGGCGTTCGGCCGGGCCGAACAACAGGCCGAGCCGGCTCAGCGACCAGCGCCGTGGCAGTGTCGTGTTCTCCGCCACCGACAGGTCCATCACGAGGCCCTGCTGGCGGCGGTCCTCGGGCACCAGCGCGAGGCCGGCGGCGATCGCTGCCGGGGTGTTGCCTGCCGGTAGCCGGCGCCCGCCCACGAGGACCTCGCCCCGGTCGTAGCGGTCGATGCCGAAGATGGCCCGGACGACCTCGCTGCGGCCGGCGCCGACGAGACCGGCGAGGGCGACGATCTCGCCGCTGCGGACGGTGAAGCTCACGCCGTCGAAGTGGCCGTGCCGGGTCAGGTCGCTGACCTCCAGCCGCACCTCGCCGATCTCGGCGGGCGTCTTGGGGTAGAGGGAGGAGACGTCCCGGCCGACCATCCGCCGGACCAACTGGTCGACGGTCAGCTCCGCCGCCGGGTCGGTGGAGACCCACTGGCCGTCGCGCATCACGGTGATGCGCTGGCAGAGGGCGTAGACCTCGTCGAACCGGTGGGAGATGAACAGCACGGCCGCGTCGTTGTCCCGCAGCGACCGGGCCACCGCGAAGAGCCGTTCCACCTCCACGCCGGACAGCGCGGCGGTGGGCTCGTCCATCACCAGCACCCGGGCGTCGAAGGAGAGTGCCTTGGCGATCTCCACCAGCTGCTGGTCGGCGATGGAGAGCCCGCGGGCCGGCCGATCCGGATCGAGCTGCACTCCGAGGCGGGCGAACAGTTCCCGCGTCCGGGAGCGCATTGCCGCGCGGTCGATGCGACGCAGGCCGCGCAGGGGCTGCCGGCCGATGAAGATGTTCTCGGCCACCGACAGGTCGGGGAAGAGGGTCGGCTCCTGGTAGATCACGGCGATGCCGGCGGCCCGGGCGTCGGCGGGGCCGCCGAAGACGACCTCGCGTCCGTCGAGCGTCAGCGTGCCGGCGTCGGGCCGGTGGACGCCGGCCAGGATCTTCACCAGGGTGGACTTGCCGGCGCCGTTCTCCCCCACCAGCGCGTGCGCCTCGCCGGCGTGCAGGTCGAGACGGACGTCGCGCAGCGCGGCGACCGCGCCGACGCCGTGCAGTGACAGCACCGGTCCCACCGAGGCCCCCTTCGTGACATCGAGGGATGACGACTTGACGAATCAATGAAACGTTTCATATCTTCGTGGCCACGACACTAGGGACGACCGCATCGATACGTCAAGGGTTTCCCGAGAGTTACCTGGTTGTTACGGGCACGCAGCGGCAACCTCCGCAGTGGAACGGTTCAACCCCGCCCCGTCCACGCGACCCTGGTGCCCGACGGAGAGACTGGTGAGCATGCCGACCACGAGCATCAAGGAGGTCGCCCGGTACGCGGGCGTCTCGATCGGCACGGTGAGCAACGTGCTGAACCGGCCGGACGCGGTCGCGCCGACGACCCGCCAGCGCGTGCTCGACGCCATCGACCAGCTCGGCTACGTCCGCAACGACTCGGCCCGGCAGTTGCGCGCCGGCCGCAGCCGCACCATCGCGATCGTCGTCCTCGACGTCGCCAACCCGTTCTTCGCCGACGTCGTTCGCGGCGCCGAGATGGAGGCCGAGCAGGCCGGCGGGGTGGTCGTCGTCTGCAACAGCGGCGAGGACGCCACCCGGGAACGCCGCCACCTGGACATCGTGGAGGAACAGCGGGTCCAGGGTGTGCTCATCACGCCGGTGCACGACGGCCCCGACTCGCGCCTGGAGCAGCTCATCGCCCGCGGCACCCCGGTCGTCCTGGTCGACCGGGGCACCGGCCACCACAACCGCTGCTCGGTGGCGGTCGACGACGTGCTCGGCGGCCGGCTCGCCGGCGCGCACCTGCTCGAACAGGGCCACGCCCGGATCGCGTACGTCGGCGGACCCGTTTCCATCCGGCAGGTCGCCGACCGGCTCGCCGGCCTCGTCGAGGCCGTCGGCACGGCCGGCGACCTGCGGGTGGTCGAGACGGCGACGCTGTCCGTGGCCGCCGGTCGGCGCGCCGCCGGCGAGATCGCCGACCTGCCCGCGCGGCACCGACCCACCGCGGTGTTCTGCGCCAACGACCTGCTCGCCCTCGGGGTCCTGCAGGAGATGACCCTGCGCGGCGTGCGCGTTCCCCGCGACATCGCCATCGTCGGTTACGACGACATCGAATTCGCCGCGGCGGCCGCCGTGCCGCTGTCGTCGGTGCGCCAGCCCCGCGAGCAGCTCGGCCGCACCGCGACCCAGCTGCTGCTGGAGGAGGTCAACGACCCCGGCCGCCACCGGCACCGGCACGTCGTGTTCCAGCCGGAGCTGGTGGTCCGCGAGTCCAGCAGCCGCCGGCGGCCCGCCCGCGCCACACCCCGCACGTGACGGCGATCGGTCCGCCCCCGGACCGACCGCCGTTCACTCCCCCGCGCCCTGCGTCACGGCATCGACCAGACGTCGGCGATCGACGGGTCGTATCCGTCGCCGACGTCCTGGAACCGCACCCGCACGACCCCGTCCCGGGTCGCCTCCGGCCGGTCCACCACGAACTGGTAGCTGACGGTGCCGACGCCGCCGGCGGTGCGCTGGTGGGCGCGGGTGTGCACCACCGCACCGTCGACGAGGACCTGGTAGTCCTTCAGCTGCGCCCGGTCGTACGTCTCGACCGCCCGGATCAGGAACGGCCTGCCCGGCGTGACGGCGAGGTCGAACTCGAACCAGCCGCCCGGATAGCTGACGTTGGTGTAGCGACGGGTCAGCCCGGCCTCGGTGTTGCTGCCCGAGTGGGTCGAGGCGGCGAGCCGGTGGGCCTGCTCGGAGGTCGGGTCGCCGAGGTCCACGTGGTCGAGCACCACGGCGGGTGGATTGGTGAACCGGACGGGCACGGCGAGGGTGCGGCGTTCCGCGGCCGTGGCGCCGGTGGCGACGGTGATGTCGGCCGGGCCTTCGCCGACCGCCAGCGGCGCGGTGACCACGGTCGACACCGTGGTCTCGGCGCCCGGGGCCAACTGGTAGGTGCTCGCGGCCGGGTCGACGGTCCAGCCGTCCGGAGCGGTGGTGGTGAGCTGACCCGTCACCGGCACCGTCGCCCGGTTGCGCAGCACGGTGCGGACGGTCGTCGGGGTGCCCGGAGTGACCGTGGTCGGTGTGGCGGTGGTCGACCCGATCGCGACCGCGGGCACCGTGGTCAGCGTGCCGGCGAGCGGCAGGGTCGCGGTGCCGGCCTGGTGGCGGTAGCTGGTCGAGCCGGTGACCGGCACCGTCGCCGGTGCCTGCCCGGCCGGGACCGTCAGGTCGTACCGGTGGCTGACCGTTTCGCCCGGCGGCACGCTGGTGGCGCGTCCGCCCACCGGCGTGACGGTCCAGCCGTCACCGGCGCTCAGCGTGGAACTCACCCCGGTCAGCGGGGTGGTGCCGCCGTTCGAGATGAGCACCGTCGCCCGTACGACGTCACCGGGCAGCCGCTCGCCGACCGGCAGGTCGAGCTTCGCCACGGCGCCGATCAGCGCCGAGGACGCGGCGGAGAGCCGCCCGTCGACCCGGCTGAGCAGCGCGGTGAACCGGTCAGCGGTCTCCGACGGGATGCGGCCGACCGTGACCTGCGTCCGCAGCCACCGGCCGAGGTCGGATCCGGTGGCCAGGGCCCGGTGCACGTCCGCCGCCGTGGCGAGCTTCTCCCCCGCCGGGTACGACGTCCGGGCGGTCGCCGTCTCGTCGGTGAGCTTCGCCAACCGCGCCCGCAGCTGCTCGACCACGCCCCGGTCAAGCTCGCCGGCGACCTCGTCGGTCAGCGTGACCGCGGCCCGTACCGCGTCGGCGGCTTCGCCGAGGTCGCCGAGCACCCGGTCGACGGCGAAGGCGTACGACCCGGAGCCGATGGAGAAGACCGCGGTGTCGCCGTCCATCGTCACGAAGCGCACCCCGGCGGCCTGCTCCGCCGCCCGACCGCCTTCGGTGACTGCGTGTCGGCTCGGCGTCGGGATCCGGACGGTCGCCGTGGTGTTGGCCGGAACGGTCACGGTCAACCGCATGTCGCCCCGGGCGTCGAGCGTCCAGTCGGTGCTGATGGCGCCGTGCACGGAGCGGTACGACGCGCGGGCCGCGGTGAGGTCGCCGCCGGGTCGGGGGGCGAACGTGACGTGGGCGTAGCCGGGGTTCGCCGGGTCGGGCTGGATGCCGGCGACCGTCCGGTACATCCAGTCGCCCACCGCACCGTAGGCGTAGTGGTTGAAGGAGTTCATCGACACGTCGCCGAAGCTGCCGTCCGGCATGATCGAGTTCCAGCGCTCCCAGATCGTGGTGGCGCCCTTGGCGATCTCGTAGCCCCAGGACGGGTACGTGTCGTTGAGCAGCAGCCGGTAGGCCACGTCCAGGTGCCCGGTGTCGCTGAGCGCCGGCAGCAGGTCGGGAGTGCCGAGGAAGCCGGTGGCCAGGTGCCAGTCGTGCCGCTCGACGTTGGCGACCAACCGCTCGGCGGCCTTGGCGCGCAGCCCGTCCGGGAGCAGGTCCATGCCGATGGCCAGGACGTAGCCGGTCTGGCTGTCGCCCCGCACGGTGCCGTCGGCGGCGACGTACTCCTCGACGAACGCCTCGGCGATCTGCGTGGCGAGCGCGGCGTAGCGCCGGGCGTCGGCGGTCCTGCCGATGGCGGCGGCCATCTCGCCGAGCAGGCGGATGCTGTGGGCGTAGTAGGCGGTGCCGATGACGCCGGCGGGAGTGGGGTCGTCGAGGTTGAGCCAGTCGAGGTACGGGCCGGCGTTGGTGCGCAGGTGGCCCGAGCTGGTGTTCTCCAGCCAGGTGGCGTAGCGCGCCATCGACGCGTAGTGCTCCTCGATCACCCGGGTGTCGCCGTAGCGCTTCCAGAGTGTGTGGGGGACGGTGATGCCGGCGTCGGCCCAGCCGGTGGCGCCGTCGCCGCAGCAGGCGCGGGGGGCCACGTCGGGGTAGGCGCCGTTGGCCGACTGCGCATCGCGCAGGTCCTGCAGCCATTTCGTGAGGAAGATCAGGCTGTCCATGTTGAACGTGGCGGTCTCGGCGAAGACGTTGATGTCGCCGGTCCAGCCGAGGCGCTCGTCCCGGGCGGGGGTGTCGGTGGGGATGGAGAGGAAGTTGCCGCGCTGGCCCCAGGTGATGTTGCTGTGCAGCTTGTTCACCATCGCGTTCGAGGTCTCGAACTCGCTGGTGAGCGCGCCGTCGGTGTGCATGACGAGGCCGGTGACGGTGCCGAGGTCGGGAGTGCCCGGGAAGCCGGTCAGCTCGACGTAGCGGAAGCCGTGGAAGGTGAAGGTCGGCTCGTAGGTTTCCGGACCACCGCCGGCCAGCCGGTAGTAGTCGGTGGCCTGTGCCGAGCGCAGGTTGGCGGTGTAGGCGGTGCCGTCGGGGTTGAGCACCTCGGCGTGCCGGATGCGCACCGTGGCGCCGGCGGGCCCGTCAACGGTGAGCCGGACCTTGCCGACCATGTTCTGGCCGAGGTCGAAGATCCACGTGCCCGGCGTGGGTTGGGTCAGCGCGCTGGCGGGCAGTTCCTGCACGACCCGCACCGGTGGGTCGACCTGGGCGACGAGTTTCCCGGTCGCGTCGGTGTCGTCGACCGTGGCCGGCGACCAGCCGGAGTCGTCGAAACCGTGCCGGTCCCAGCCGGCCGGCAGCCGGCGGGCGTCGTAGGTCTCGCCGTGGATCAGGTCGCTCTGCGCGAACGGCCCCGGGGTCACCCGCCACGTGCCGTCGGTACGTACCGTCTCGGTCCGGCCGTCGGTGTAGTCGATGACCAGCTGCGCGCTCAGGTGCGGCCGGGAGCCGTAGTTGTCGGTGCCGAACCAGGCGATGCTGCCCGCGTACCAGCCGTCGCCGAGCATCGCGCCGAAGGCGTTGTCGCCCCGGCGGAGCTGGCCGGTCACGTCGTAGGTCTGGTACTGCACCCGCTTGTGGTAGTCGGTCCAGCCGGGGGCGAGCTCGTGGTCGCCGACGCGCTGGCCGTTGATCGAGAGTTCGTAGACGCCGAGCGCCGTGGCGTAGACCCGGGCCCGGGCGACCTCGCCGTCGACCTGGAAGCCGCGGCGCAACAGCGGGTTCGCGTCCAGGGCGGTGAGCATGGCCTCGGTGTTGCCGGAGACCCGCAGTCCGGCGGGGGTCGGGGATCCACCGGCGAACGGGTTCTCGCCGTCGGTGAGCGGAGCGGCGTAGAGGGTGCTGTCCCCGCTGGTCACCGAGAAGTCCGAGAAGACGGCGGACTCGGGCCCGTTGGTGCGCAGGCCGACCGAGCCGGCGCGGTGCACGGTGGTGCCGGTGACGTCGACCTGTACGCCGTCGACCCAGGTGATGACCGTGTCACCCGCGGCGGTGATGCGCAGGGTGTGCGGTGCGGTCAGCTTGTCGGACGGCACCACGCCGCTCAGCGGCACCTCCTTGAGCACCGCCCAGTTGCCGCCGGTGCGCACGTGCGGGCGCAGCTTGGGGGTGCCGCCGGTGATGGAGAACTGCCACATGTAGGCGTTGGCGGGCCCGCGGGCGCGGAAGAAGATTCCGGCGGCGTCCGTGTCCAGCCGCACCGTGGTCTGGATGGTGTAGTCGGTCCAGGATTCGGTGGGCGAGGGCATGCCGATCCAGTCGGCCTGCCACCCGTCGGGGCCCTTGACGCCGGTCTCCCAGGAGGCGGTGGCGCTCCAGTCGGAGGTGCGGCCCGCGGTGTCCCAGACGCGGACCTGCCAGAGGTAGCGGGTCCGGGGTTGCAGCGGCGGCCCGCCGTAGGCGACCAGTGAGCTGCGCCGGGAGGTGACCCGGCCGCTGTCCCAGACGTCGGGGTCGTCGAGGCGGGCCTCGCTGGTGGCCACCCGCACCTGGTAGGCCTGCTGGAGCACGCCCCGCGCGGCGGCGGTGATCGTCCAGCCCAGCCGCGGGCGGGCGACGTCCAGTCCGATCGGGTTCGTCGCCCGCTCGGTGGTCAGGTCCGCGACCGCCAGTTCGTGGACCGCCGGCTCGGCGGCGACGGCCGGGCCGGCCGTGGGCACGGTCGCGGTGAGGATGAGCAGCAGCGCCAGTACGGCGGACAGTCCGGGCCGAGGCCGTCTTGTGAGTTTCATACGCCGAGTCCCCACCCTCTATGAAACGTTCTAATGACCCATCGATCTGCATCGTGACAAGTCCGGTGGCCGGGAGCAATAAATTGCCGTGGCCGGATCCGGCACGGCCCACCCGTCGTACGGTGAAGCGGTGACCAGTCGCCCGCGCCCGCCCGGGGACGTCGACGTGCTCGTGGTCGGCGCGGGCCCCACCGGCCTGGCGCTCGCGGCGCAGCTCGCCGCCCACGGCGTCCGGCCCAGGATCGTCGACCGGGCGGGCGACCGCGTCCACGAGTCGCGCGCCCTGGCCATCCAGCCCCGCACCCTGGAGGTGCTCGCCGGCCTGGGCGTCACCGGCCAGCTCGTCGCCCGCGGCAACCCCACCGTCCGGTTGCGTCTGCACACCCCGCGCCGGGTGATCTCGGTACCGCTGTTCGACCTCGGCCTCGACGACACCGCGTACCCGTACCTGCTGTTCCTGTCCCAGGCGGAGACCGAACGGATCCTCGGCGACCGGCTGGCCGCCACCGGCATCCGGATCGAGCGCAACACCGAACTGATCGGCCTCAGCACGGAGGAGGACGGGATCCGGTGCCGGTTGCGGGGTGCCGACGGCGGCGAGCAGGAGGTCTCCGCCCGGTACGTGGTGGGCTGCGACGGCGCGCACAGCGCCGTTCGCGGGTTCGCGGGGATCGGGTTCGAGGGCGGCCGCTACCCGCGGACCTTCGTCCTGGCCGACGTGGAGGCCGACGGCGTGGAGCCCGGCGCGGGGCACGCGTTCCTCGCGGACCAGGGGGTGCTGCTGATCCTCCCCCTGGGCTCGCCCACGAGCTGGCGGCTGATCGCGATGCGGCCACCGACCGACCGGACGCCCCCGACGGCTCCGCTCGCCCTCGACGAGGTCCAGGCCCTCGCCGACGCCTACACGGGCGGCTCGGTGCGGCTGCACGATCCGGCCTGCATGACCAACTTCCGGCTGCACCACCGCGCCGCCACGCGGTATCGCGCCGGGCGGGTGTTCCTGGCCGGCGACGCCGCGCACATCCACAGCCCGGTCGGCGCGCAGGGCATGAACACCGGGATCCAGGACGCGGTCAATCTCGGCTGGAAGCTGGCCGACGCGCTGACCGGCCGGGGTGATCCGCGCCTGCTGGACACCTACGAACCGGAACGGGCGCCGGTGGGTCGGACGGTGGTGCGGTTCACCGACCGGGCCTTCCGGATCGCCACCTCCACCAACCCGGTGATCGGTTTCGCGCGAACCCACCTCGCCCCCGCGGTCGTCCCCCTGGCGCTGCGGGCCCGCGCCACCGCCTTCCGCACCGTGTCGGAGCTGAACATCAGGTACCGCCGTAGCCCGCTGTCGCGCGACGGCGCGGGCGCGCCCCGGCGGGGCCCCCGCGCCGGGGACCGGCTGCCGGACGCCCCGGTCGTGCGGGACGGGACCACGATCACCCTGCACGAGGCACTGCGCGCTCCGGGCTGGCACCTGCTGCTCTGTGGACCGGGTGACGGCTGGCCCGCCCCGGTGACGGATCGGCTGGCCGGCATGGTCGCCGTACACCGGCTGACCGCCAATGACGGGGCCGGTGTCCTGCACGACCCGACCGGCCGGGCGCTGCGGCGGCTCGGCCTGACGCCGGCCGACACCGCCGCCTGGCTGGTACGACCCGACGGGCACGTCGGCTACCGGTCGGGGGGAACGAACCTGGACGGCCTGACCCGCTACCTGGCGCAGTGGCTGCCCGGGTCGCGGAACCGCTGACGCCGGAGGCCGGTCCGCCGGCCGCGGGGATCACCGCGCCGCTGCGCCGGCAGCGACCGGCCAGCTGACCGCGGCACCTTCCGCCGCGGACGGCAGATCCTATAGGATCCGGCCATGCGCCCGGGCCGGCGGATCCTCACCGAGGACGTCTACACCGCGATCCAGGCCCTGATCATGGATCACGAGGTCGCCCCCGGCGAACGGATCGGCATCGACGCGCTCGCCCGGCGGCTGGCGGTGTCACCGACCCCGGTCCGCGAGGCACTGGCCCGGCTGGAGTCCGACGGGCTGGTCCGCAAGCGCCCACTGGCCGGCTACACCGCCACCCCGCTGCTCAGCCGCGCCGAGTTCGAGGATCTGGTCGAGATGCGACTGATCCTGGAGACCGCCGCTGCCCGGCGGGCCGCCACCGAGGTCGGCGCCGGCACGATCGCCGCCGACGGCCTGTCCCGGCTCCGCGCCGAGGCCGACCTGCCCGGCGCCACCCCCGACGCGACCGGGTTCGCGGCGATCGCCGCGTTCACCGCCCAGGACGCCCGCTTCCACCACCTGCTCGCCGACCTGGCCGGCAACCGGATGCTGCACCAGGCGGTGGTCCGGCTCCGCGCCCACCTGCACCTGTTCCGGCTGCACTTCCCGACCAGCCACTACGGAGTCAGCACCGCCGAGCACCACCGGATCGTCCGCGCGGTGAGCGCCGGCGCCCCCGACGACGCCGGCGCCGCGATGCGCGCCCACCTGCTCGCCGCCCGCGAGCGGCACCTGCCCTACTTCGAAGGAGCGTGAGATGCGGGTCGCGCTCTTCGTCACCTGCGTGAACGACCTGATGTTCCCGGGCACCGGGCAGGCGGTGGTGCGGGTGCTGGAACGCCTCGGCCACACCGTCGACTTTCCGCAGGCGCAGACGTGCTGCGGGCAGATGCACGCGAACAGCGGCTACCGGGCCGAGGCGCTGCCGATGGTGCGCGGCTTCGTCGAGACGTTCGCCGGGTACGAGGCGGTGGTCGCCCCGTCCGGTTCGTGCGTGGCGATGGTCCGGGACGCGTACCCCCGGCTGGCGGCACCGGACGCGCGGCTGGCGGCGGCGGTCGCCGCCCTCGCCCCGCGGACCTTCGAGTTCTCCGAGCTGCTGCTGGACGTGCTCGGGGTGACCGACGTCGGCGCCGAGTTCCCGCACCGGGTCGCCTACCACCCGACCTGCCACGGGCTGCGGATGCTGCGCCTGGCTGACCGGCCGCACCGGTTGCTGCGCGCGGTGCGCGGGCTGGACCTGCTGCCGCTGGCCGACGCGGAGCAGTGCTGCGGGTTCGGCGGCACATTCGCGGTGAAGAACAGCGAGGTGTCGGCCGCGATGCTCGCCGACAAGTGCACCGCCGCGGTGGACAGCGGGGCGGAGTTCCTGGCCGCGGCCGACAACTCCTGTCTGGCCCACATCGGCGGCGGACTGTCCCGCCGGGCCGGTGCGCCCCGACCGATCCACTACGCCGAGATCCTGGCCAGTACGGGAGGCAGCACGTGACCGGCACCGGCAACATCACCGCTCGGCTCCCCTTCCCCACTGCCGCCCGCGAGCAGCTGGCGAACCCGCAGCTGCGGGCGAACCTGCACCGGGCCACCCGGACGATCCGGGACAAGCGGCTGCGGGTCGTCGGCGAGGTCGACGACTGGGAAGGGCTGCGGTTGGCCGGGGCCGCGATCAAGGACGACACGCTGAGCCGGCTGCCGGAGCTGCTGGAGCAGTTCGAGGCCGCCGCGACCGCCGCCGGCGCGGTCGTGCACTGGGCGCGGGACGCGACCGAGGCGTGCGAGGTGGTCACCGGGCTGGTCCGGCGGACCGGCGCCGACGAGGTGGTCAAGGTCAAGTCGATGGTCACCCAGGAGATCGGGTTGAACGAGGCCCTCGCCGAGGCCGGCATCAGCGCCGTCGAGACGGACCTGGCCGAGTTGATCGTGCAGCTGGCCGGGGACACGCCCTCGCACATCCTGGTGCCGGCGATCCACTACAACCGCGCCCAGATCCGCGACATCTTCGCCCGCCGCATGCCCGGCGTGGAGCTGGGCCGGCTGACCGACGAGCCGGCGGCGCTGGCCGAAGCGGCCCGACGGCACCTGCGGCAGCGGTTCCTCTCCGTTCGGGTCGCCGTCTCCGGGGCCAACTTCGCGATCGCCGAGACGGGCACGCTGGTGGTGGTGGAGTCGGAGGGCAACGGCCGGATGTGCCTGACCCTGCCCGAGACGCTGATCTCGGTGGTCGGGGTGGAGAAGATCCTGCCGCGCTTCACCGACCTCGAGGTCTTCCTGCAACTGCTCCCCCGCTCCTCCACCGGCGAACGGATGAACCCCTACACGTCGATGTGGACGGGGGTCACCGCCGGGGACGGGCCGGGCGAGGTCCACATCGTGCTCGTCGACAACGGCCGCAGCGACACCCTCGCCGACAGTGTCGGCCGGCAGGCGTTGCGCTGCATTCGCTGTTCCGCCTGCCTCAACGTCTGCCCGGTCTACGAGAAGGTGGGCGGACACGCCTACGGCTCGGTCTACCCGGGGCCGATCGGCGCGATCCTCTCCCCCCAGCTGACCGGCCCGGGCGGTGGCGCGAACCGCACCCTGCCGTACGCGTCCACCCTCTGCGGCGCCTGCTACGACGCCTGCCCGGTCCGGATCAACATCCCCGAGGTGCTGGTCCACCTCAGGCAGGCCGGGGTGGACGCGCGACGCGGCCGACCGTCCGCCGAACGGACCGCGATGCGGACCATGTCCTGGGTCATGCGCGACCGCAAGCGGTACGCCGCCGCGCTGCGCGCCGCCCGACGGGGTGCGGCGCCGTTGCGGCTGGTGGCCGGCGACCGCGCCGCCGTGCGCCGCCTCCCCTGGCCGCTCTCCGCGTGGACCGGCAGCCGCGACGCGCCGTTGCCGGCCCGGCAGACCTTCCGTGACTGGTGGGCGGCCCGAGACGGGGAACGCGATGGACGCGCGTGAGGAGATCCTGGCCCGGCTCCGCGCGGCCCGGCCGGCCGCGCCGGTGGAGGTGCCCAGGGGGTACGACCGCACGACGGGGTACGCGGACCTGGTGGGCCTGTTCGTCGACCGGGTGGCGGACTACCGGGCCACGGTGCACCGGTGCGCGGCCGGCGAACTGCCGGCGGTGCTGGCGCGGCTGTTGGCGGAGGTGCCGGCGGTGGCCGTACCGGCCGCGGCGCCGACCGGCTGGCTGGCCCGTTACCCGGGGACCGTGCGGCGCGACGACCCGGCGCAGCCGCTCGGGGTGACCGACCTGGACTTCCCCGGGCTCGCCGTGCTCACCGGTTGCGCGGTCGCGATCGCGGCGACCGGCACCCTGATCCTGGACACCGGGCCGGACCAGGGACGCCGGCTGCTGTCGCTGGTCCCCGACCACCACATCTGCGTCGTCCACACCGGTCAGATCGTCGGCGGCCTGCCGGAGGCGCTGGCCCGGCTGGCCGACCCGACCCGCCCGCTGACCCTGATCTCGGGCCCGTCCGCGACCAGCGACATCGAACTGGACCGGGTGGAAGGGGTGCACGGCCCGCGCCGGTTGCAGGTCGTGATCGTGGACGGCTCGTGAGCCGGCGGGTGCGACGCTACGGTCACTCGGCCTGAGCACCGGTTACGGGCCGCCCTTGAATTCCCCGATAGAGGGCCCTCTTCATCCCTGTCTCCACATACACACGCCGTACTAGACTCTGGCGCAATTACGGTCCCGGCCGAAAGGTTCGCCTTGGTCGCGGCTCGACGCCCATTCCCGAGACCTCACCTATCGATGAGGAGCATGCGCCATGACGCATCTCAATCGGCGTAACCTGATCCAGCTCACGGCCCTGTCCGCGCTCGGCGGCGCCGTGCTCGGCGAGCTGCCGGCCGCGGCCGAGAGCCCGCGCCAGCCCGGGCGGTTCGGCCCGGCGTCGCTGAGCGCGGCGATCGTCGGCATGGCCGTGGACGGCACCACCGCGTACTTCGTCACCCGGGGGCAGACGCCGCCCAAGGTGGTCACGTACGACATCGTGGCCCGCGCCGTGACCGACGTGGTGTCGCTCGAGCGGGGCGACGGGGCGTGGGCCTGCGCCGTCTCCGGCGGCAAGGTCTACATCGGCACGTACTCGTTCGGCGACATCGTCGAGTACGACCCGGTGAGCAGGACCGCCCGGCGGCTCGGCACCATCGGCCCGTCGGGCACGATCGTGTTCGCCGCCACCACCGCCCCGGACGGCGTCGTCTACTTCGGCACCTACCCCCGGGGTGAGGTCTGGTCGCTGCAACCGGCGACCGGGGCCCTGACCAACCTCGGGCGCGCGTTTCCCGGATCCCAGTACGCCCGGCTGCTGGCCGCCGACGAGAGCTACGTGTACGCGGGCACGATCCCCGCGCACATCGTGCGGATCGACCGGGGCACCGGGGCGAAGGTCGACATCATGCCCGTCGGCACCCCGCTGGATGCGGGCCTCGGCGCGCTGGCCGCGGGTGGCGGTCGGGTCTACGCCGCATCCGCCTTCGGTGTCCACGACATCGCCCGGGACGGTTCCGGCCACGTCGAGGTGCCCGCCGACGGGGAGTACCTGGTCGACTCGCTCACCGTCACCGACGATGGTGGGCTGCTCGCCCTGGGCCGGCAGACCGGATCGATCCTCCGCCGCGAGGGCGACCGGTTGGTCACCATCGCCCAGGGCCCGACCGGCGACGAGGGACGCGGCGTGGCGCTGCTCGCCGACGGGACCGTCTTCGCCGCCAACGGCAGTGGTCGGGTGTCGATCCTCGCGCCCGGCCGGGACGCGGTGGAGCAGGACGACCTGACCGACGACGCCCGGGCCGCCGGGCCGGAACTCCTCCAGTCGATGTGCGCCGCGCCCGACGGATCGGTGTACGTCGGCGGGCATTTCGCGATCACCGTGCACGAGCCGGCGCGCGGCGTCAGCCGTCGCTATCCGGTCGCGGGCGAGGCGAAGGACATCGTCGCCTGGCGCGACCGGATGATCAGCGCCCTGTACCCGAGCGGCGAGGTCGTCGAGCTCGACCCCCGCACCGGTCGCGTCCGCAGCTTCGGCATGATCGGCCACAACCAGCAGCGACCCTGGGACGTGGTGCACCACAAGCCGTCGGGTCTCGTCCTCATCGCCTCGGCCCCGCGGTACGGCAGCCTGCAGGGCGCGCTCACGCTGCTGGACCCGGCGACCGGGGAGATGGAGGTACGCCTCGACATCCTGCCGAACCAGGCGCTGAACGCCATCGCGGTGGACGGGGACCTCGCCTACGTCGCCGGGGACACCTGGGGCGGCAACGGCACACCGCCCACCGAACCGACCTCCCAGGTGGCGGTCTTCGACCTCAACCGTCGGGAGGTGGTCGACCGGTTCGCGCCGCTGCCCAACCAGCCCAGCCTGCAACACGTCGACGTGTTCAACGGCGTGCTCTACGCGCTGTACAAGCGCACGAGCGGCACGTGGACCGCGTACGACCTGACCACCCGCACCGTGCTGCGGTCCGGCAAGCTCAGCGGGTACGGGGAGGTCGTCGCGCACCACGGCCGGGTCTACGCCGGAGCGAACTTCGGCGACAACATCTACGAGCTGGGACCGGGCCTGGATTCGGCGGTGCCGCTGTACACCGGCATCGGCACCAACTGGTACACGGTTCCCCGGATCGAGCCGGTCCCCGGCGCCCGGAAGGCGTGGACCGCCGTGGACCGCGACCTGGCGCTGATCGACCTGCCCGGCTGACCGGCGGACTCGTCGCCGGTCGGGCTGAGGTCCCCCCGCAAAGCCGGGGGGACCTCCCGGCGAGCGAGCGTGACAGCCGGACCACCGTCGCGCCGACCCGGCCGGGCTACCAGCGGTTACGGGCCTCCTCCGCCCAGCCGACGAGGCCGTCGAGGTCGATCCGCGCACCGTCGCCGGTGAGCGCCCAGCCGGAGAAGTGGCCGAAGCACTGGTGGGTCTCGTTGGCCAGCACACCGAGGCTGGTGCGCGCGACCCGTTCGTGGAACGGGTGGAACGCCACGTCCACCCGGTCGCCGGTGATCCGCCACGGCCGCGTCCGCTGCCGGCCGCCCAGTTCCAGCAGATGGCGTACGGCCACCTCCCGCGGCCGTGGTCGAGCACGGCGAACGAGTCGTCCTCGGCGATCGGGTACGTGGTGCCGTCGACCCGCACCATGCCCCGCACCGGCCGGCCGACGTCCTTGACCGTGTACTGGAACCGGCGGGTGCTCCACGGCGCCACGACGCCGAGCGACTCGTGGTTCGGCGGCGACGGCACCTCCACGTCGATCTCGACGCCGGGGGCGGTGGCGCGGATCATGCTGCCGTCCCCGGCTTGAGCGATGTCAATCGCCAGGCCGTCGCCGCGTGCCCGCACCGCGCCCACGCCGCTCGCCGTGGTGTTTGTGGGACGGCCCCGATTGCACCACTCCTCATTGACGTCGGTCTCTGGCGCTGTTCGTCCGCGCATGGTAGGAATCTGCCAAAGAAGCCATCGTGTGCGAAGGATTTTCCCGCAGAGGGGCGTCGATGAGGAAAAGCAGGATCATGGCCGGCCTGGCGGCCGCCATCGTCGGTCTGGCGGTGGCGGCCACACCAACCCGGGCCGCCCCCACGGACGACCGGATCGTCAGCTACCACGGCTACCGCGTGCCGGTGCCGGCGGACTGGCAGATCGTCGACCTCTCCACCGACCCGCACGCGTGCGTCCGGTTCGACCGGCCCGCGGTCTACCTCGGCCATCCGGGCGACGAGCCCTGGTGCCCTTCCGGGCTGGTCGGGCGTACGGCGGGGCTGATCATCGAGCCGCTCGACGCCGTCACCGCCGAGCGCGTCGCCACGGACACCGCCGTCACGACGAGCGCCCGGGCGACCGCGGACAGCAGCCCGGTGTCCCGCGACGGATCGATCCAGGTCGCGGTCCGCGACGCGGGCGTCCTCGTCACGGCCTTCCACACCCCGGAGACCGAGTCGACGGTCCGCCGGATCCTGGCCTCCGCCCGGCTCGGACAGGGCGCCACGCGGGTGTCCCTGGACGCCGTGCGCGCGGCCGCGAAGCCCGCCACGGCGCTGCCGTTGGCGGCGTCCGGCCCGCAGCCGGGCACCTACACCGGCAAGGGCTTCGACACGTGTACCGCCCCCTCCCAGTCGACCATGAACGCGTGGCGCGACACGTCGCCCTACCGTGCGGTCGGCATCTACATCAGCGGCGCCAGCCGATCCTGCGCCCAGGCCAACCTCACCGCGACCTGGGTGACCAACCAGACCAACAACGGCTGGCACCTCATCCCCATCGAACTCGACCGTCAGGCGCCGTGCGGCACCCGCACGCCGAAGATGTCGTACGACCCGGCCACCGCCCGATCGCAGGGGGCGACCCGGGCGACCAGTGCGGTGAGCGCGGCCCAGGCGCTGGGCATCCCCGCCGGAAGCGTGATCTACAACGACATCGAGCACTACCCGTCGAGTGAGTCGTGCAAGGCGGCGGTGTTGTCGTACCTCTCCGGGTGGACCGAACGGCTGCACGCGCTGGGCTACCTCTCCGGGATGTACTCCAGCGGCTCCTCGGGCGTCCGGGATCTGTGCGGCGCCTACCACGACACCCGGTACACCCGGGTCGACCACCTCTTCTTCGCCTGGTGGAACGGCGCGGCGGACACCGACGCCGGCGACTACTGCCCGGACGGGTACTACGCCAACCGTCAGCGCATCCACCAGTACACCGGTGACAGCTACGAGACCTGGGGCGGCGTGCGGATCTACATCGACCGCGACTATCTCGACGTCTCGACCGGCACCACGGAGCCACCGCCGGGTTTCAGCGTCACGGTCGACAACACCACCACGGGTCGGTTCACCGCGAGCGCGAACTGGGGCACCTCGACCTACTCCGGTCAACGGCTCGGTCCCGACTACCGGTTCGCCACGCCGACCCCGGCCAGCGATGTCGCCTGGTACCGAGCGGACCTGCCGGAGACCGGCAGCTACCAGGTCTCGGTCTGGTATCCGGCCGACGCGGGCTACAACGACTCGACTCCGTACATTGTGGCCACCACCGGCGGTAACCAGACCGTGCGGGTGAACCAGCGGGTCAACGGTGGTCAGTGGGTGTCGCTGGGCGTGTTCACCCTGGCCGCGGGCGACGGCGACAAGGTGGGAGTGAGCCGGTGGACCAGCGGCACCGGCTACGTCATCGCCGACGCGGTCCGCATCACCCGGGTCTGACCGGCCGGGCGGTGGCGGCGCCACGAGCGGCGCCACCGCCCGCACCGTCAGTGCGCCGGCACGACCACCGCGTCCGGTTCGAGGTCGACGAGCCGGGCCGGACGCACGACCACGAACAGCACCACCATCGCCGCCACCATGCCGCCGGCGACGACCAGGGACATCGCGACCGCGCCATTGCCCAGCACGCCCACCAGGGGTGCGGCCAGCGCGCCGACGCCGAACTGCACGGCGCCGAGCAGCGCGGAGGCCGTACCGGCCGCCTCCCCGTGCCGGGACAGGGCCAGGGCCGGCGCGTTCGGCATGGCGAGGCCCGCCGCGGCGAGCACCACCCACAGCGACACCAGCAGGCTCGGCAGGCCGCCGAGGCCGGTCGCGGCGAAGGCGAGCAGCGCCAGGCCGGCCGCGGTCCCGACGCCCAGGGAGGTGACGAGGATCCGCTGCGGTGAGTAACGGCGCAGCAGCCGTACGTTGACCTGCGTCGCCGCGATCAGCCCGACGGCGCCCGCGCCGAAGGCCAGCCCGAACTGTTGCTCGTCCAGTCCGTACTGCTCCTGCAGGACGAACGACGACCCGGCCACGTAGGCGAACAGCGCCGCCATGGCCAGCCCGGCGACCAGCACCAGGCCCACGAACGTCCGGTCCCGCAGCAGCGAGCCGTACACGGTCAGCGTCGCGACCACCCCGCCGCGCTGGCGGCGGTCGGCCGGTAGCGTCTCGCGCAGGCCGAGCACGGCGACCACGACGAGCAGCACACCGAAGGCGGCCAGCGCCACGAACACGCCGCGCCAGTCCGTCCAGCGCAGCACCCCGCCACCGAGGGTCGGCGCGAGGATCGGCGCCGCCCCCATCACCAGCAGCAGCCGGGAGAGCAGCCTGGCGAAGGCCGCGCCGCTGAACAGGTCGCGGACCACGGCCATCGCGACCACCGAGGCCGCGGCGACGCCGAGGCCCTGCAGCACCCGCAACGCGCCCAGCACCGCGATGTTCGGTGCGACGACGCAGAGCAGCGACGCCACGACGTGCAGCGCGATGCCGGCGATCAGCGGCGCGCGCCGGCCGACGGCGTCGGACAGCGGGCCGATCAGCAACTGGCCGAGGGCGAGGCCCGCCAGCGTGCCGGTGAGGGTCAGTTGGACCGCCGCCGACGTGGTCTGGAAGTCGGCGACGATCGCCGGAAGTGCGGGCAGGTACATGTCGATCGTCAGCGGCCCCACCGCGATCAGCGATCCGAGCACGAGGACGAGCCGCAGGCGTTGCCGGGGGCTCATCAGGTCACCCGGCGTCAGCGGAGCCGCCGGAACCTCGGGAGCGTCGACGCCGGCGGTCATCGGGTCAGCTCCGGCCGGTCGTCGGGCAGGCGGGCGGGAAACAGCGCAGGAGTCACATCTGACTCCAGGTCCGGATCCGGTGATCTGATTCCCGATCAGGTGGGAGGTGCCGCAGGTCACAGTCGGGCGGCGGCGCGGGCCGTCGCCCTCAGCTCGTGCGCTCGCCCTGGTGCGGGCGCGGCCGGCCGGGCCCGTCGTCGCGGTCGATCCGTAGTTCCCGCTCCAGTTCGACGATGACGGCCCGCAGGTCGTCCAGCCGCTGGGTGAGCGCGATCCGGTCCACCTCGTCGGGCACGCCGTCGCCGTCCTCGTCGTAGTCGGGCGACAGCCGCTCGGTCATCTCCAGCCGGCGCGCCTCCTCCATCGAGTTGACGATGACCGCGATCAGGATGTTCAGCAGCAGGTTCACGGTGATCATCACGTAGCTGACGTAGTAGAGCAGGGTCCACGGTGACACCGTCATGCCCTGCTGGATGAGATCCGGCAGGGTCTCCAGCGACAGCAGCACGAACAGGGTGAGCAGGGAGCGGCCGATGTCCCCGTACTGTTCCGGAAACCGCTCCCCGAAGATCAACCAGCCGGCCATGCCGTAGACGTAGAGGGTGACGGCCGCCAGGGCGAGGAAACCCGCGACGCCCGGGAGGCTTCGCCACAGCGCCGCCACGATGGTGCGCAGGCCGGGCGAGAACCGCACCAGGCGCAGCACCCGGGCCACCCGCAGGAACCGCAGCACGGCCGAGTCGCCGTGCAGCCCGGGGATGAAGATCGCCGCGGTCACCAGGAAGTCGAAGACGTTCCAGCCGTGCCGGAAGAAGTCCTGCGGCCGGCGGCCGTACGCCAGCACCCGGATCGCGATCTCGACGACGAAGACCAGCCGGAAGAACCGCTCCAACCAGTGCAGCACCGGCTCCGCCGCCCCGAGATCGCGGTACGTCTCGACGCCGAGCACCACCCCGTTGGCCATGATGGCGACGACGATGACCGCCTCGAACGGGCGGGACCCGGCGATCCGCGCGCAGCGTTCCGCCAGACTCGCGGGCCCGGCGGGAGACCGCGGACCGCGGCCGCGCTGCGCGGGTACGGACGGCCGGCTCACCGCCTCCACACGTCCGCACAGGCAGCGGAGACCGCGGGCCGAGCACCGGAAGGACGATCAAGCATGCCGACAGCCTAAGCGGCGCCGCCCGACGGTGATTCCCCTGATTCGGCCGGTGTGCCGCCGATGCTCAGGCCCACTTCCCCTCGAAGAGCGGCTCGACCGGGCGCTCCCGGCGCCCGATCCGCAGGTCCCCGAAGACGGTGCTCCGCTCCGCCCGCTCGACCTCCGCGTCCAGGTCGATCTGCAACTCCTCGGAGGCGTCGTGCGCCGCGCCGATGAGAACCATTTCGGTCCCGGCATGGTCGAGGAAGCCGGGCGGGTCGAGCGGGGCGAAGCGGCGGCCGTGGAACTTCTCCTGCAACGCGGCGGGCAGCGTGACCTTCCGGGAGCCCCGCAGGCCGACCCCGGGCGGGGAGGGTGCCTGCGGGTTCTTCACCGTGACGATGTAGCTCGCCTCCGGCTCGATGCTCAGTTCGTGCTGCGGAGGGCCGGGGTGCAGGGGCAGTTCGAGTTCGTACGCGAGGTGGGTGTGGTCGTCGTGGCGGGCGATCACGTACGCCCCCTCCGCCGCCGGCCGGGCCGGCGGCTGCTCCCGCCTGTCGCGGGTCTTCGTCCGGTACGTGCGCGCCCGCAGCGTCTCGTGCAGCTGCTCCGGCCGCTCCACCACCTCGTCGACGAACGCCCAGAACCGGTCGTGCTCGTCGATACCGGGCAGCCGCTTGCGCCCGACCACGAGGAGCCGCAGGTGCCGCCCCCGCCACGGGTGCATCACCACCAACAGCCGCTGCACCTCGTCGAGCGAGTCGACGTGCTCCTCCGCCACCCGTGGGCGGTAGAAGAAGTAGATGTCCCCGTCCTCAAGCAGTTCGGCCACCCGCGCCGGGTACCCGGACCGGCCGCCGATCCAACCCCCGGTGTCCCTGCTGTTCAGGATCGGTCAGCTGTCGGCGTAGACCAGGTCCATCGTGTCGGTGCGCCCGGACCAGCGGAGGTCGAGGTGCCAGCAGCCCGCCCGCGGCATGTCGATGATCGATGGGCCCGGACCGCCGGCGACCTCGTGGGTCACCCGGATGTCGGTGCCGTCGAGCGTCGCGGTGATCGTCAAGGTGGCCGGCGACGTCGGGTCGGACGGGGTGTCGGCCGGACGGGAGACCCAGAGGATCTTGTTGTTGGACCCGTCCTTCCGGTCCGGCCGCAGCGGGTGACCGAACAGCACCGCGACGATGTCACCCTTCGCGCCGAAGACGTGCGGGGCGCGGGCGTCCCCGCTGAACCCGGCGTCCGCCCAGTCGGGCAGCGACCCGGTCTCGATCTGCGAGCCGCAGCCGGTCGCGGCGCCCGCCGCCGCGCTCGCCGAGGCCGTGGTGGCCGATGCGCCGGCCGGTGTGGTTGGCCCGTCCGTGGGCGTGCACGCCGCCAGCAGGACCGCCGACCCCAGCAACAACCTGCCCCATGACCGCATCTCGCGCCTTCCGTCGTGCCCGCCGTTGACTCCTGCCGTTATCAGGACACCGGCCGGGTCTTTCACGTTCCCCGGTGAACTCGGTGAGCCGGCTTGACCGAAGGCCGCATCTCGGGACGCTGAGTTGGTCATGATCGAGGCGTGACTGCCAGGATGCCGACCCTCGTGCGCCCGATGCTCGCCACGAGCGGCGCCCTGCCCGGCGGGTCCGGTTGGGGGTACGAGTTCAAGTGGGACGGCGTGCGCGCGATCGCCTACGTCGCCGGCGACGTGCGGCTGCTCAGCCGCAACGACCGCGACGTCACCCGGGCGTACCCGGAACTGGACGAGTTGGCGCAGCTGCTGCCGGGTCGGCGGGCGGTGCTGGACGGCGAGATCGTGGCGCTCGACGACCAGGGCCGGCCCAGCTTCTCCGCGCTGCAGCGCCGCATGCACGTCCGGGCACCGTCCGCCGGACTGGTCACCGCGACTCCGGTCCGGCTGTACCTGTTCGACCTCCTGCACCTCGACGGGCGGGACCTCACCGCCCTGCCGTACACCGAGCGCCGCAGCGCGCTGCAGGAGCTGAACCTCAGCGGGCAGGGCGTCGACACCCCGCCCTACTGGACCGGCGACGCCGGTCGGGATCTGGCCACGGCCGCCGCCGACCTCGGCCTCGAAGGGGTCGTCGCCAAGCAGCTCGGCTCACCGTACGAACCTGGCCGCCGCTCCCCGGCCTGGGTGAAGGTGCCCCTCAACGACACCGTCGAGGTCATCGTGGGCGGCTACCAGCCCGGCGCCGGCCGGCGCGCCGGCACCATCGGTTCCCTGCTGCTCGGCATGTACGACCGCACCGACAAGCTGACCTACATCGGCCACGTCGGCACCGGCTTCACCCAGACCGCGCTGCGCGACCTGCAGCAGCGGCTGAACCCGCTACGCCGCCCGGACCCACCGTTCGACTTCCCGGTGCCGCGTGAGCACGCCCGGCACGCCGTCTGGGTGGACCCGGTCCTGGTCGGCGACGTCACCTTCCGGTCCTGGACCCCCGATCACCGACTGCGTCACCCGTCCTGGAAGGGGCTCCGCAGCGACCGGGAACCCACCGAGATCCGGCTGCAACGCTGAACCGGAGCTGCCGCGGACGTCAGGGCCGCTGCTGCGCCGGGCGGCGGCGACGCAGGTCGAACGCGTCCGGATGGCGGGCGAACACCCACGTCGCGAGGGCGAGCGCCACCAGGCACAGCGCTCCCGGGACGACGAAGCCGACCTGGTGGCCGAGCGCGGCAACGGAAAGTGTCGCCACGAGGCTTCCGTTGACGGTCGCCACGTTCTCGTGACTGAGGTACATCGACGTCGCCGCCCCGGGCCGTCCCCGCATCAACCGCTGCGCCAGGTCGATGCCGACCATCACGGTGGCCGCGCCGAAGATCGCGTACCCGACCTGCAGCAGCATCAGCTGGCCGGGTGTGGCCACGACGACCAGCCCGCCGTAGTAGAGCACGCTCGCGGCACCGCCGGCCAGGAACACCGTGCCGCGTCCCCAGCGCTGGGCCGCGAACGCCATCGCCGGCATGAGCACCAGCTCGCACAGCGGTGGCACCGCCAGCGCGAAGCCGGTCAGCTGCAGCGGGGCGTGCAGGGAGACACTCATCAGGATCGGCAGCTGGGCCAACTGCATCACGCGTCCACTGGAGAACAACACCATGACGACCGCGAGGACGAGCAGCAGCCGCTGACCGTCCGCCGTCCTCGTCCGGGCGGCGGCGGGTTCGTCGGTGTTCTCGTCCAGGCCCGGAGGCGGCGTCCCGGCGGCGCCGGTGTCACCCGCTCGCAGGAGGTACCACGACAGCGTCACGCAGCAGAAGCAGACGACGGCCACGGCCTGCAGGAGCGACCGTGGCCCGAGATAGGCCAGACCGAGACCGCCGATGCCGAATCCGGCGAACGAACCGATCGACAGCAGCATGCGCAGCAGGGCGATCACGGCGGTGGACGTGGCGGCGTCCCGCTGCCGGTCGACGAGGTCACGGGCGTGGGCCATCAGCTGCGCGTTGGGGACGCCGACCGCGCAGAAGAAGACGACCCCGACGGCGAGCATCGCCGGGTACGACCGGACGCTCGCCAGGATCGCGTAGCCGATCCCCAGCCACGCGAGACTGGCCGGGATGAGCAGCCGTCGGACGCCGGCGCGGTCGGAGAGGTGACCGGTCGCGAGCAGCGCCGCCATGCTGGCCACCGCGACGAGGGCGAAGTTGACCGTCACCTCGGTGTCGGAGGCGCCCAACTCGTTCCGGGCGTACAGCGCCAGCACGCCCAGCGCCGCGAACGACGCCGTCGAGCTGACCAGCATCAGCGCCATCAGCGGCCGGTACGGCGCCGAGGCCCGCCACGCGTGCGCTGCCCGGCCGCCGCTGCCGGCGCCCTGCGGAGCGTCGACCTGTGCCGCCATCAACGCCTCCCGCGGCTATTCCGGTGCTCGGTGCTCCGCACGTCCGTATGTTGCCCCGGCACACGCTCGTGACCGCACCGCGATCACCGTCCTACCCGGAGGTCGCCGCTGCGGTCGCGGCGGATCCGGCCGCTGGTGATGGCGATGTGCAGCCCGTACCGGAGCAGTTTGTCGATCTTCTCGGTGCGGCGGCGGTAGCCGAGCAGCTCCAGCCCGGCCCGCAGCAGGTGCTCCTCCCCCAGGTTCGGGGTCAACGCCAGGGCGTGGGCGAGGGCGTTGGCGACCTCCTCGGGCGGCACCTCCTCGAAGGCCCGGTCCGCGCTCGCCTGCGTGGTGCGGTAGGCGTGGGAGGTCTGCGGGTCCATGCCGTCCGGCCAGGCGAAGACCCCGACGGTGGGGTGGCGGTGCAGGGTGCGGGAATCCACCAGCCTCAGCACCGCCGCGCGACGGTCCTCCCGGGTGCGGGCGAAGCCGAAGCGGGCGAGCGTCAGTCGGGCGAGCCGGTGCTGCTCGACCGGGCCCTCCACGGCGATGATCTCGCGCAGGCTCTCCCGGACGAGGTCCCGGATGCGGCGGTCGGTGCCGATCAGATCGATGTCGCCCTGGTCGCCGATCAGCGTCGGCACGTACGGCACGAAGGGGCTGGCGGTCGGGTGGCCTGCCGGGATGGTCAGCCCCGGGGCGGCGGCGACGCCCACCGGCGTGGTCACCCCGGACGGGGCGGTGGGGGCGAGCGCGGCGATGGTGACGACCTGCTCGCTGGCCGGCGGCTCCTCGTCATTCCCGGATCCGGCCGGATCCTCCCTGGTCGGCACCCCGACGGGCGGCGTCGGGGCCGTGCGCTGGCCCGGCGCCGCGCTCTCCGCCAGGGGCTCGGCGTCCTGCCGCGGCGCGGGCAGGTCGGTCAGCGCGCCCCGGCCGTCCGACGGGCCCGGCGACCCGGGTTCGTCGGGGGTCGGCTCGACGCGGTTCGCCGCGGCGACGGCGGCGTCGACCTGGTCGAGCAGGGTGGCCGAGTTGTGGATCCACGCCGGCAGCCAGCAGCGGACCACGGCCGGCCAGCCCATGATCGAGGTGAGCAGGGTGGGCGCGGAGTCCCGGTCCGCCACGGTCGGTCGGCTGCCCCACTCGGGGCTGTCGAGCATGACGGCCACCTGCCAGCGGCTGGCGCCGGGCTGGCGGACGGCGATGTCGACCGTGAAGTCGGACAGGCCGTGGTTGGTGGTGACCTCGTGGCCGCGGGTGCGGAGCGCGGCGGCGACCTCGTCGCGGATGCGGCTGCGGCGTTCGGCCCGGGCGGTCGCCAGGTCGCCCAGTCGGTCCGCGCCGGCGGCGGCCATCTCGCAGTACGCCCGCAGGTGCTGGGTGCCCAGGGCGGAGGTGCGGGACAGGTCGATGTCGGACGGGTCGAAGGAGGCGTAGAGCACCACCTGGCGGCGGGCGCGGGTGATCGCGACGTTGAGTCGGCGTTCACCGCCGGCCTGGCTGAGCGGGCCGAAGTTCAGTGGCAGCTGGCCGGTGTCGGGGTTGGTGGAGAAGGCCAGCGAGAAGAGCACCACGTCGCGTTCGTCGCCCTGCACGTTCTCCAGGTTCTTGACGAAGATCGGCTCGGTGGCGGTGGCGGCGAGCTGGTCGCGGAGGAGCGGGTCGGTGCTCTCCTCGAGAAGGTTGAGGATGAGGTCGCGCTGCTGGATGTTGAAGGTGACCACGCCGATCGACTGGCCGGCGGTGGCCGGGTCGTGCAGGCGTCGGACGATCTCGTCGAGAATGGCTCTCGCTTCCACCTCGTTGGTGCGGGTGGCACCGCGGTCGTACTGGCCGTCGACGCGGCGCCAGGTGATGCCGGCGGTCTCGCCGGCGCCGGGCGAGGGCAGGCTGGAGAGTTTGCTGTCGTAGTAGTAGCGGTTGGAGAAGGCGATCAGCGACTCGTCGTGGCTGCGGTAGTGCCACGACAGCCACCGCTGCGGCAGTCCGGATTCGACCGCTTCGCTGAGGATGCTCTCGAGGTCCTCCGGGACCGGCCCGTCGCCCTCGTCCGGCTCGTCGGGGGTGTGGGTGGCCTGCATGATGCTCGTCGGGGGCATCTGCCGGGAGTCGCCGACCACCACCACGGCGCGGCCGCGGCCCATCGCGCCGACGGCCTCGGCGACCCGGATCTGCGAGGCCTCGTCGAAGATGACCAGGTCGAAGCGTTGGCGCCCGGAGACGAGGAAGTTCGCGGCCGACGCCGGGCTGACCAGCACGCAGGGGGTCAGCGTCAGCACCACGTCCGGGTACAGCTCGAACAGCTCCCGGAAGGAGCGGCCGCCGCGCTTGCGGCGCAGTTCGGCGGCGAAGTCGGCGAACCGGCCGCGGCGTTCGGTGGGGCGGAAGGGCCGGCGGTCGACCAGCACGGACGGAAGTCGGTGCGGCAGCGTGGCGCGCAGCTGCCCGGCGGCCGCCTCGAACTGGGCGATCTGGTCGTCGTGCAGCTCCGGGTCGAAGTACTGGAGTCCGCCGGCGCGCAGCCGCTCGGTCAGCGAGGTCTGGGCGAGCCCGCGCCGGTAGGCCTCCTCGGCGAGCTGCGGGTTGACCGCGCCGCGCAGCAGCTGCTCCCGGTATTCGACCAGCCCGGCGGCGGTGAGGACATCGCCGTGGCCGAGCAGGGTGGCCCAGCGGCGCAGCGGGAACAGCTCCTCCGCCCGCAGGTCGGCCAGCCAGGTGGCGCCGTCGCGCTCCCAGGCGTCGAGCCAGTGGGTTCCGCCGGTCCAGAGCGCCAGCTCCGCCGTACCGCTGGCCAGCACGCCCTGCCAGGCCCGCCACCGCGCGGCGGTCCGGTCCAGCAGCGCCGCCTGCGCCTGCCCGAAGCCCCGCAGCAGCTCCCACACCGCGGGGTACGCGGCGAGCAGGGTCCGGCTCGTCCGGGTCGCCTCGACCGCGTCGCGGAGCTGCTGTTCGGCGTGCGGGTCGGTGGGGCGCCAGGTGGGGGGCAGCAGCAGCCCGCCGGTGGCGGTCACCTGCTGGTGCAGCGCGGCGGCGTGGGCCTGCGCGGCGGCCAGCCGACCGGTGACCAGCTCCACCTGCTCGGGGTCGATCGTCGCGCCGGGCTGCAGGTGCACGGCGAGCCGGTCGGCGATCGCCTGGCGGCGTTTGCGCTTGCCGAACAGCCGCCTGCCCGCCTCCTGGGCCTCGGCGTGCCAGGCGGTCAGGTCGGCGACGGTGAAGACGTCGCCGCGGAAGGTGGTCAGCTCGGCGGCGAAGCCGTGCCGGAACCCGGTCAGGTCGGCCTGCAGCCGGTTGACCGTCTCGTCCCAGCGCCGGTCCGACCCGCGCAGGGTGGTGTCCCGGTCCGGCAGGACGCCCCGGGCGGCGAGCCACGCGGCGGCCTGCACCTCGCGGATCGCCTCCGGGGTGGGCAGCCTGCGCAGCAGGTCGAGCAGGTCGGGTCGGGTGGCGAGGTCGGCGCGGAGGCGTTCCAGTTCGGCGGCGATCTCGGTGACCGCGTCGGCGTGCAGGCCGTCCAGGTCGCGGCGGCCGCTGATCGCCCAGGGGTGCTCGGGGCGCAGGCGCGCGGAGCGGGCGGCGGCCGGGAACTCGCGCAGGGCGGTCTCCACCCGGTGGCGCTGCTCGGCCGGCACGCCGAGGTGGCCGGCGGGCACGGGGGCGGTGGGCCCGTCGCCGTACGCGAGCCGCTGCTCGTAGGCCGACCAGAGCGACATGCCGGCGGCGTTGTCGGTGTGCACCTGCTCGGGGTAGCTGGCCAGCGGTGCGAGCCGGGCGCGGTAGGCGGTCTCGACGGCGGTCCAGGTGCCGTCGTCGCCCGCGGTGTGCTGGTCGAGGGCGTCGCGCAGTTGCTGGCGGATGGCGTTGAGGGACTGCTTGCGGCCGTGCAGGTCGAGAGCGAACGGGCCGAGGCCGATCTGCTTGAGTCGGCGTTTGACCACGTCCAGGGCGGCCTGCTTCTCGGCGACGAAGAGCACCGACCGTCCGGCGGCGACGGCGGTGGCGATCATGTTGGTGATGGTCTGCGACTTGCCGGTGCCGGGCGGGCCCTCCAGGACGAAGGACTGACCGTGCGCGGCCAGCACGATGGCCTGCATCTGCGAGCCGTCGGCGGGGATCGGCAGGTGCAGCTGCGCCTCGTCGACGGTCACGTCGTCGTCGGTGCCGGCCGGGTCGTCGAACGAGGCCCCGGACGACTCCACCAGGTGCCGTACCACCGGGTTCTCCAGGAACCTCGGCCAGTGGTCGGTGAGGTCCCGCCACATCTGGAAGGTGGAGAACTGCAGCAGGCGCAGGCTGGCGGTCTCGTCGATGCGGTAGTTGAGCCGGTTGTCGACCAGTCCGGCGTTGATCGCCGCGAGGGTCTTGGCGATGTCGATGCCGTGCTCGTCGAGGACCGGACGCTCCAGCTCCGGGATCCGCACGCCGTGCTTCACCCGCAGCCACTCCACCAGGCAGTGGTTGGGGGTGGCGACCTCGGCGCCGTCGATGACGATGGCGTACGGCCGCCGGCCGGTGCCGCCCTCGATCCGCACCGGCAGCAGGAACAGCGGCGCGTTCGCCTCACCGCCGGTGCTCTTGGCGTGCACCAGGGTGCCGATGGTCAGGTAGAGGTAGTTACTGCCGGTCTCCTGCTCCATGGTGCGCGCCTCGCGTTGCAGCGAACGCATGGCGGTCTTGTAGCGCACCTCGGTCACCGCGCCGTAGACGCGCCGGTCGGTGCGCAGCTCCCGGGTCAGCATGTCGGCGTCGAGGTCCTGCGCCCGGCGGGTGCCGGCGAGCTCGTGCACGTGGCTGATTTCGTCCTGCGGGATGATCTGCACCTGTTTGCCGTCGTGGATCAGGTCGTCCAGCAGGGGCAGCGCGCCGGCGGGCACGTGCAGGTCCAGGCCACGACCACGCTTGGGCAGGTTGAGCAGCGGGTTGCGCAGGCTCAGGTCGAGCAGCGACTTCTTCCACTGCTGCACCCGCGGCGGCGAGCCGTCGGACTGCGGCGGGGCCTCGTCGCCCTCGTCGGCGAGTTGCCGCAGCTTCGCCGCCGCGACCCCGTCCGGCAGGTCGATCGACGCCCCGGCGGCGGCCGTCGCGTCCTCGGCCGGGGCGGTGGTGGCCAGCTCGTCGGTCGAGGGCAGCGGACGGATCCCCGAGCGGTGGGCCAGGTGCACGTCGACGACGCCCTGCAGCCGCTGCCCCTGGCCGCGGAAATGGCCGAGGCCGGCCTGCACCGCCTGGGTGAAGGTGGCGGTCTGCGCGCCCGGCCCGAGCCGGGTCAGCTCCACCGGCACCGCCCGGCCGGAATCGACCATGGAGATGAGCAGGTTCGTCTCGGTCACCGCGGCGGAACCGAGCCGCTCCTCCTCGAGGAGGAAGCCGCCGAAGGCGTGCCCCTCGGTGATGAAGATGAGCGGGTGCAGCCCGGCCGCTTCCAGGCAGGCCGCGTAGGTGACCGACAGGTCGAGGCAGTTGCCGAGCCGGCCGTCGAGGACGGCGGCGGTGGTGCGTACCTTCTGCCCGGTGTTCTCGAACGACGCCGGCAGGATCTGGTAGGTGATGCCGAGGCCGCGCAGCGCCTCGTAGACCGCGCCGGCGATCAGCGCGGCGCGCTCCGAGCCCTCCTGATAGCCCTGCAGCGACCCCGATCCGGTGCGGGCCAGCAGGATCTGCGCCGCCGCGCGCAGCACCGCGGCGACCGCCGTGGTGTTGGGCTGCACGAACGCGGCCAGCGTGTCGTAGAGGGCGGGGCTGTTGAACCACTCGTTGTGGGCCAGCACCGACGACGGCGCGACCAGCCGCAGCCCGGGCTGGCCGTGGCCGGTGACGGTGAGCCGGTAGTCGACCGGGAACGCCTCGTCGGTGCGGCCGAGCAGGCCGCGGTCCGGCACGAACTCGCGGAAGTCGTCCCAGCTCGTGGTCGCACCCGGGCGCAGCGGGGTGGCCAGCGTGCGGGTCCATGACTCGGTGAGGGCGCCGTCGGGCCCGAGCAGCTCCAGCGTCACCGTCGCCCCGGCCAGCGGAGTGTCGCCCACATTGGTCAGCGTCAGGTGCCGTACCAGCGGCACCCGGTTGTGCACCAGCGCGGCGTTGATCGCCGGCTGCACCAGCAGTTCGGCGGCGAGCCGCCCGTCGTCGGTGGCGAACTGCGCGAAGACGCTGTCGGGCATGGTCGGTTTCTCCTGCTAGCGGGGGCGGGCGCCAGCCTAGCGGCCACCTCCCCCATTCCTGCGCCCGCCGACTCGTCCGCGCACCGATCCGGACCTTGGGCCCGGTCGGTCGGACTGGTCGGTGGACGCGCGAAACCCGACCTGACGATCCTGGTCGACGGCGATCTCGCCGTCGCCTGGGAGCCGCAACCACGTCCAGGTGCGGCCGACCGACGGTCAGCCGTCGGAGCGGTCAGTGTGCGGCGTAGCCGTGGTCGACGATCCGGCGCGCCGCCGCCGCGTACGCCTGCGGGTCGGCGGGCGCGACGGCGCCCAGACCGTCGACGTACCGGTTGAACATGGAGAAGGCGGCGGCGATCAGCACCGTGTCGTGGATCTCCAGGTCGGTAGCGCCCTCGGCGCGCGCCCCCGTCACCAGGTCGGCGGTCACCTTCCGGCCGTCCTGCCGGACGGCGGCGGCGATGCGCAGCAGGGCGCGCAGCTTGCCGGAGATCGGCGCGTTCTCCGGATCGGCGCGGACCTGCTCGACCAGCGGCATGCCGCCGTCGAGTCGGGCTGCGGCGACCGCGGAGTGACCCGAGGCGCAGTAGCCGTATTCGTTCAGCCCGGAAACGTAGGCGGCGATCAGCTCACGCTCCCCCGGAGTCAACGGGTGCGGCTCGGAGCGCAGGAGGACCTCGGCCAGTTCGTTGAGCGGCCTCGCCGTCTCGGGGCGGAACCGCATCAGCCCGACGATGCCGGGGAACTGCTGCTCGTCGACTCCAAGGGGAATGTGCGCCATGCCGTCACGCTCCGGTCAGGTCTGGGGTGGGTGCTCCGCACCCTGCCACAGCCGAGCCCTTCGCGCTGTCTCCGCTGGCGCTCCCCCGCTCTCATCCGGAGATGGACGCGACGATGCCGCGCACGTCGGGGTTTACTGGCCAGCTGCCCGGCGGCCGAGAGCGATGAACCGGTCGTCAGGCTGCGGCGGGAGCGACCCGGCCCATCTCGGCGAGGATGCCGGTGCCCTGCCCGAGCTCGATCAGGTAGCCGTCCGGATCCCGCAGGTAGCAGCGGACCTCGACGCCGTGGTCCTTCGGCTCGGTCAGGAACTCCCCACCCCGTGACCGCCACAGCTCGTAGACCTTCCGGACGTCGGTGACCCGGACGTTCATCGCGCCGCTGAGCGTGTTCGGATCCGGCGGCGCCTGTGCCCGTACGTCAGGCTTGTCGTCGGTCGGACCGCCCTCGTCGTTGATCACGATGTAGCTGTTGTGGAACCGCAGGATCGCCGGCTGGCGTTCCCGCACCACCGTCGCGCCGAGCACCCGCCGGTAGAACTCCCGCGAACGGTCCACGTCCCGCACGATCAGCAGGTGCGTGAGCACCAGCCCACCCTCGGGCTGGAAGTAGTCCGGCGCCTCGCTCGCCATCCACGCCTCCCCCGGTCCAGTCGGCAGGGCGTACCCGCTTGCAGTGCCGGCACACCTTCCGTCGGGCGGGTGCACTCTGCTGTCAGGCGCTACCGCACCGGCTCGTCGAGGGTGCCCGCGGCCACGCTCCCGTCCCCGCCACCATCGATCGACCCTGCCGAGGTCGGTGCACGGCGGTCCCGGGCCGACATGAACCTTCGGTCGAGGAGCAGCCCACCGACACCCGGGACGAGCGCGGTCAGGATCGTTCCGGCTGTCACCGGGCGACGGCTCGCGGCAACGCCGACCACGAAGAGGTACGCGCATCCGTGCACCGGCCCGGCCAGGGACGACACGGCCGACCAGTGCGCCGTGGCGAGGTTGGCCAGCAGGACGACCAGAGAGACGAGTTCGACGAGGGCGGCGACGCGAAGCAGCCGGATCCCGCTGTCCACGGTCACGCTCCCGTGGTGGAGCCGGGGCGCCAGACCATCAGCACGGTGACCGTGGCCCACGCCAGGTTGAACACGCCGGTCAGCATCGCGAGCCGGGCTGCCGGTCGCCCAGCCGGGGCCGGCCCGCCCGGGGCGGCAGCCGGATCGGCGAGCAGCGCCGCCTGGCCGGGCAGTACGCCGAAGGCCAGGGTCGCCGCGGCCACGGCGGTCAGCACGATCGACGTGATCAGCCACGGGTCGCCCAGGACGCCGAGGCTGCTGGCGGTGGCGAAGCCGAAGATCGGGACGCTGACGCCGAGCATCGCGTAGACGCGACAGATCCGGTGCAGCAGGGCCGGCGCGGCGGCCCGCCGGGCGGTCGGTTCGGCGCGCAGCCGGCGGACCGCCGCCGGGAACATGCTGGCCGCCACGGTCACCGGTCCGACCGCCAGGATCGCGGCCAGGACGTGCAGGGAAAGCAGGAGCTTGGTCACGAGCCGACGCTAGAGCCGACGAGGATCATCGGCCAGCGGCGGGATTGCCACCTTCCAACGGATTCTCGCCAGCCCGGGATCGGGATCGATCGGGCTCGTCGGCACGCTTGGCGGGAACCGGCGGGCCCCCTACTGTCGTGCCATGCACACCGTGGCCGTGCTCGCGCTGGACGGGCTCATTCCGTTCGACCTGGCGACCCCGATCGAGGTGTTCAGCCGCGCCCGCCTACCCGGCGGGGGCCAGGCGTACCGAGTCCGGGTGTGCGCGCCCACCCCGATGATCGAGGCTGGCCTGTTCCGCCTGCACGCACCCTGGGGTCTCGACGCGCTGACCCAGGCCGACACCGTCGTCGTGCCCGGGCGCGCCGACCCCGCCGCGCCCGTACCCGACGTGGTGCTGGAGGCGCTCCGACAGGCCGCCGCCGACGGCACCCGCTTGGCGTCCATCTGCGTCGGCGCGTTCGTCCTCGCCGCGACCGGGCTGCTCGACGGGCAGCGCGCCACCACCCACTGGCTCGTCGCCGACCTGCTCGCGCGCCGGCATCCCGCCGTGCGGGTGGATCCCGACGTGCTCTACGTCGACAATGGACAACTCCTCACCTCGGCCGGCGCGGCCGCCGGCCTGGACCTGTGCCTGCACCTGGTCCGCCGGGATTTCGGCTCCGCGGTGGCCGCCGACGCCGCCCGGCTGGCGGTGATGGCCCTGGAACGCGAGGGCGGCCAGGCACAGTTCATCGTGCACGACACCCCGCCCGCGCCGAAGGGCTCGGTCCTCGAACCGGTGCTGCGGTGGATGCAGGACAACCTCGACCGGGACCTGACCCTGCGGGACATCGCCGCGCACGCCGGGATGAGCACCCGCAGCCTCAACCGGTACTTCCGGGAGCAGGCGGGCACCAGTCCGCTGCAGTGGTTGCAGCGGACCCGCGTCCGGCAGGCCCAACACCTGCTCGAAACCACGACGTACCCCGTGGAACGCATCGCCGCGCAGGTCGGGTTCGGCTCACCGACGGCCTTCCGGGACCGCTTCAAGCGGGTCGTCGGGACCAGCCCGCAGGCGTACCGGGCCGCCTTCCGCGCCAGCTAGGCCGGCTCGGTGCCATCTCCCGGCGTCAGCGGCCGGCGCGCCGCTTGTTGTACACGTCGAAGGCCACGGCGACCAGCAGCACCAGTCCCTTCACCACCGACTGCACCGACTGGTCGACCCCCATCAGCTGCATGCCATTGCTCATCACCGCCATGATGAGGCCGCCGACCATGGCGCCCACGACGGTGCCGACCCCGCCGGTGACGGCCGCGCCGCCGATGAAGGCCGCCGCGATCGCGTCCAGTTCGAACATGTTGCCGGCCGCGGGTTGGGCCCCGTTGGATCGCGACGAGTAGATGACCCCGGCGACGGCGGAGAGAAAACCCATGTTGACGAAGACCCAGAAGTTGACGGTGCGGACCCGCACCCCGGACAGCATCGCCGCCGGCAGGTTGCCGCCGATCGCGTAGACCTGTCGACCGAAGACCGTACGCCGGGTGAGCAGGCCGTAGACGAGCACGAGCACGGCCAGGATGATCAGCACGATGGGGAGCCCACGGGCGTGGGCCAGTTGCCAGGCGAAGTACATGACGACGGCGGCCACCAGCGTCACCCGCGCGACGAACAGCGGGAACGATTCGACGGGCTGCTCGTAGCGGATGCGGGCCACCCGGGTCCGGAAGCCGCTCACCGCGTAGCCCGCCACCGCGACGGCCCCGATGAGGAGGGTGAAGGCGTCGTAGCCCTGGCCACCGAGCAGCCCGTTGAGGAACCCCGCCGCGACCCGCTGGTACTCGGCCGGGAACGGCGACAGGGAAATGTTGTCGAGCACGCGGAGGGTGAGCCCGCGGAACAGGAGCATGCCGGCCAGGGTGACGATGAAGGCCGGTATTCCTGCGTAGGCAACCCAGATCCCGTGCCAGGCCCCGACCGCGATTCCGACGGCCAGTGCGGCCAGGACGCCGATCCACCAGGGGTACCCCTCCCGGATGACGAGCACGGCGGAGACGGCACCGGTGAGCGCGACCACGGACCCCACCGAGAGGTCGATGTGTCCCCCGATGATCACGATGACCATGCCGATCGCGAGCACCAGGATGTACGAGTACTGCAGGACGATGTTCGTGATGTTGCCGGGGCTGAGTGACACGCCGTCGGTCAGGATCGCGAAGAGGGCGACGATCACGACGAGGGCGATGTAGATCCCGCTCTGCCGAAGGTTGCCCAGGATCAGGGTTCGTGGGTTGCTGGTCCCGGTGTGCAGGGCGGCGGCCGCGCCGTCGGACGGCGTACGGTGTGGAGCCGCGGGAGGCTTGGTGCTGGTCATCCGACGGGTTCCCTGTCCTTCGTCATGAGTTCCATGAGTTTTTCCTGGGTGGCCTCCCCGACCGGCAGTTCGCCGGTGATCCTGCCGGCCGCGAGGGTGTAGATCCGGTCGCACATCCCGAGCAGTTCCGGGAGCTCCGAGGAGATGAGGATGACGGCCTTGCCGTCCGCCACCAGGCGGTTGACGATCGTGTAGATCTCGAACTTCGCCCCGACGTCGATGCCGCGCGTCGGCTCGTCCAGGATCAGCACGTCCGGGTCGGTGAACAGCCACTTCGACAGGACGACCTTCTGCTGGTTGCCGCCGGACAGCTTGCCGACCACCGCCATGACGCTCGGTGCCTTGATGTTCATGTCACGGCGGCCCGCCTCGGCGACCTTGATCTCCTGGTTGCCGTCCACCCAACCCAGGCGGGCGAGCTTGCCCAGCGCCGCCGCCGAGATGTTGCCGCGTACATCGTCGATCAGGTTGAGTCCGTAGCGCTTGCGGTCCTCCGTCGCGTACGCGATGCCGTTGTCGATCGCCTCCGCCACCGTGCGCGCCCTGACCTCGCGGCCGTGCACGAACAGCCGGCCGGTGATGTCGCGTCCGTACGACCGGCCGAACACGCTCATGGCGAGTTCGGTCCGCCCCGCGCCCATGAGTCCGGCGATGCCGACGACCTCGCCGGCCCGGACGTTCAGGCTGACACTGTCGACCACCCGCCGGTCCTGGGTCGGGTGCCGCACGGTCCAGTCCTCGATCCGCAGCACCTCCGCACCCGGCGACGACACCCGCTCCGGGTAGAAGCTGGCCAGGTCACGGCCCACCATGCCGCGGATGATCCGCTCCTGCGTCACGGCGGTGGAGCGCACGTCGAGCGTCTCGACCGTCCGCCCGTCGCGGATGACGGTGGTCGAGTCGGCGATCGCGGTGATCTCGTTGAGCTTGTGCGAGATCATGATGCAGGTGATCCCCTGCTGCCGGAGCCGGCGCATCAGGTCCAGCAGGTGAGTCGAGTCGATGTCGTTGAGCGCGGCGGTCGGTTCGTCGAGGATGAGCAGGCGGACCTTCTTGGACAGCGCCTTGGCGATCTCCACCAGCTGTTGCTGGCCCACGCCGAGCTGGATGACCGGCGTGACGGGGCTCTCGTGCAGCCCCACCGACTCCAGCAGCCGCGCCGCCTCGGCGTTGGTCCGGTTCCAGTCGATCAGGCCGCCGGCGCCGCGCCGCTCGTTGCCGAGGAAGATGTTCTCGGCGATCGACAGATACGGCACCAGGGCGAGTTCCTGATGGATGATGACGATGCCGCGCGCCTCGCTGTCGCGGATGCCCCGGAAGTGCACCGGCTCGCCGTCGAAGACGATCTCGCCGTCGTAGCTGCCGGACGGATACACGCCCGACAGCACCTTCATCAGGGTGGACTTGCCGGCGCCGTTCTCACCGCAGATCGCGTGGATCGCTCCGCGTCGCACCGCGAGCGAGACGTCCCGCAGCGCCGTCACCCCGGGGAAGGTCTTCGTGATGTGCCGCATCTCGAGGATGTGGTCGTCCATGGTCACCGTCCTGATCGTTGCGGGCTCGGGTGCGGTACGACCGGGCTCGGTGGGGATGCGCGCCACCGAGCCCGGCGGCCGGTCAGCCCTTGGCCTGGCCGGCGGCGACCTCCTCGGCGGTCCAGTAACCGGAGTCGACGAGGACGGGCTTGATGTCGTCCTTGTAGACGGTCTGGACCGGCAGCAGGTGCGACGGAACGACCTTGACCCCGTTGTTGTAGGTGGTGGTGTCGTTGGCCTGCGGCTGCTTCTCCTGCAGGAACGCCTCGGCGGCGATCACGGCCTGTTCGGCGAGCAGCCGGGTGTCCTTGAAGATCGTGGAGTTCTGGACGCCGTCGTTGATGAGCTTGACCGAGGCGATCTCGGCGTCCTGGCCGGTCACCACCGGGATCTTGTTTCGCGGGCCGCCGTACCCGGCGTTCTGCAACGCCGTGATGATTCCCCGCGAGAGCCCGTCGTACGGGGAGAGGACCCCGTCGACCCGCGTGCCGTCGTTGTAGCTGGAGGTCAGCAGGTCCTCCATCCGCTTCTGCGCGGTCTCCTGCTGCCATCGCAGGATCGCCACCTGCTCGATCTTCGTCTGCCCGGACTTCACCCGCAGGGTGCCGGCGTCGAGGAACGGCTTGAGCGTGTCCATCGCCCCGTCGAAGAAGAAGTGGGCGTTGTTGTCGTCGAGCGACCCCGCGAACAGTTCGACGTTGAACGGTCCGGTCGCTGAGCCCTTGGAGCCGTCCTTGTTCTGCAGGCCGAGGCCGGCCAGCAGCGCGGTGGCCTGGGCGACGCCGACCTTGTAGTTGTCGAAGCTGACGTAGAAGTCGACGTTGGGGCTGTCCCGGATCAGCCGGTCGTAGGCGATGACCGGGATCTTGGCCTCCGCCGCCGCCTGCAACTGCCCGCTGAGCGCGGTGCCGTCGATCGCGGCGATGACCAGCACGTCGGCGCCTTGTGTGATCATCTGGTCGACCTGCTGCGACTGGGTGGGGATGTCGTCTCCGGCGTACTGGAGATCGACCTTGTATCCCTTCGCCTCCAGCTTCTCCTTCACCGAGTTGCCGTCGGCGATCCACCGCTCCGAGGTCTGCGTCGGCATCGAGACGCCGATGGTCAGGTCAGCGGGCCGATCCCCGCTGGTGTCGCCGCCGCCACCGGCGCCTTCGCCGCTGCAGGCCGCGAGGCCGAGGGCCAGCACCGTCCCACCGAGAGCGGCCAGAAATCGTCTACCCACGAGCTGTCTCTCCTCTCCGGACCCGCCGGATACGGGCAACCCTGCCGTAGTGTTAGCGCTCACAATGACGGCGTCAACACCCGCCCGAGAAATACGCCCGTCACGGTCTCGTAACGGTGCCGGTCGGCGTTCCGGGGCGCCGCCACGCCGTGGCGCACCGGCGGCCCACCGCCCGGCCGCACCGCGGCGGAAGCCCTCCCAGGTCGGGGCCCCGGTCCCCCGAACCGCCGTCAGGTCGCCGGACGATGTCGATCACGCGGGGGAGGAGGAGCGGGTCGGCCACGCGCAACTCCGACGGAGCAACGGATCGGGGGCGAAGGCCCTCCACTCGATGCGGGCGACACGGATCCGACGCACCGGACAGTCGCTGGCGCAGTTGGTCGCCGGCGTTGCGAGCAGGTGTCCGACGCGGCCTTGACGGAACCAATGTGAGCGCTAACACTGTTGGCCAACAGGCGAGCGGAGGATGTCATGAGCGTGTCGGCGGGCCCGGACGACCGGTTCGTCATCGGCGTCGACTTCGGAACGTTGTCCGGGCGCGCCCTGGTCGTACGGGTGCGCGACGGCGCCGAACTGGGCACCGCGGTGCACGCCTACCGCAGCGGCGTGATGGACCAGGTGCTGGCCGCCGACGGACAGGCGCTGCCGGTCGACTGGGCCCTGCAGGATCCCGACGACTACCGTGACGTGCTGCGGCACGCCGTGCCCGCGGCGCTCGTCGCGAGCGGTGTCGCCGCCGACCGGGTCATCGGCATCGGCATCGACTTCACCGCCTGCACCGTGCTGCCCACCCTGGCCGACGGCACCCCGTTGTGCGAGCTGCCCGACCTACGCGTCCGCCCGCACGCCTACGTCAAGCTGTGGAAGCACCACGCCGCCCAGCACCAGGCCGACCGGATCAACGCCCTGGCCCACCAGCGCGGAGAGCCGTGGATCGGTCGCTACGGCGGCAAGATCTCCGCCGAATGGCAGTTCGCCAAGGCGTTGCAGCTGCTCGAGGAGGACCCCGAGGTCTACGCCCGGGCGAAGCGGTGGATCGAGGCCGCCGACTGGATCGTCTGGCAGTTGTGCGGCGTCGAGACCCGCAACGTGTGCACCGCGGGGTACAAGGGCCTCCGCCAAGGCGGCCGTTACCCGTCCCGGGAGTACCTGGCCGCGCTGAACCCGGCCTTCGCCGACTTCGTGCAGAAGATCGACGGTCCACTGGCGGCGTTGGGCGGGCGGGCCGGCGGGCTGACCGCGCAGGCCGCGGCGTGGACGGGCCTGCCCGAGGGCATCGCGGTGGCGGTCGGCAACGTGGACGCCCACGTCACCGCCGCGGCCGCCCAGGCCCTCGAACCGGGCCGGCTGGTCGCCATCATGGGCACGTCCACCTGCCACGTCGTCAACGGCAGGGAGCCGGCCGAGGTGTCCGGCATGTGCGGCGTGGTCGACGGCGGCATCAGCGCGGGCCACTGGGGATACGAGGCCGGCCAGAGCGGGGTCGGCGACATCTTCGGCTGGTACGTCGAGCACGCCGCGCCCGACGGCTACGCCTCGCACGAACTGCTCAGCGAGCAGGCCGCCGCGCAACCCGTGGGCGCGCACGGGCTGGTGGCGCTGGACTGGTGGAACGGCAACCGGTCGCTGCTGGTCAACCACGACCTGAGCGGGGTGATCGTCGGGCTGACCCTGGCCACCCGGCCGCCGGACATCTACCGTGCGCTGCTGGAGTCCACCGCGTACGGGACCCGCATGATCATCGAGGCCTTCGCGGCGGCGGGGGTGCCGGTGGACGAGCTGATCGTCGCCGGTGGACTGACCGGCAATCAGCTGCTGATGCAGATCTACGCCGACGTCACCAACCGGCCGCTGGGCATCATCGGCTCCGCACAGGGCCCGGCACTGGGCTCGGCGATCCACGCGGCGGTCGCGGCCGGGGCCCATCCCGACGTACCGACGGCCTCCGCGGCGATGGGCCGGGTCGACCGCGACGCGTTCCTGCCCGATCCGGAGCGGGTCCGCGCCTACGACGCGCTGTACGCCGAATACCGGCGACTGCACGACCACTTCGGCCGGGGCGGCGACGACGTGCTGCTGCGCCTGCGCGCCATTCGGAACGCCGCCCGATCGGCGGCCACTCCCCCGCCGGCCGGCGAGGCCGCGCTTTCCCTGGAGGTGATGGCATGAGCGAGCGGTCGATCATGGGCGGCGAGGTGGCGCGGCTGCGCGAGACGGTGGCCGCCCTGCACGCCGAGCTGGTCAGGTACAACCTGGTCGCCTGGACGGCGGGCAACGTCTCGGCGCGGGTGCCGGGTCGGGACCTGATGGTGATCAAGCCGAGCGGCGTGTCGTACGACGACCTACGGCCCGACAACATGGTCGTCTGCGACCTGGACGGAGTCGTGGTGGAGGGAGACCTGTCGCCGTCGAGCGACACCGCCGCGCACGCCTACGTCTACCGGGCGATGCCCGACGTCGGTGGTGTCGTGCACACCCACAGCAGCTACGCGACCGCCTGGGCCGCCCGGGGCGAGTCGATCCCCTGCCACCTCACCGCTCAGGCGGACGAGTTCGGCGGCGAGATCCCGGTCGGCCCGTTCGCCCTCATCGGCGGCGACGACATCGGCAAGGGCATCGTCGCCACCCTGTCCGGGCACCGCTCGCCGGCGGTGTTGATGCGCAACCACGGCGTCTTCACCATCGGGCCGAACGCCACGGCGGCGGTCAAGGCCGCGGTGATGTGTGAGGACGTCGCCCGTACCGCCCACCTGGCCCGGGCGCTCGGCGAGCCGCTGCCGATCGCCGCCCAGGACATCGAGTCGCTCCACGCGCGCTACCAGAACGTCTACGGGCAGACCAGCATCCCGTCGGCCCGCCGGTAGCGCGGCCGGCAACCCGGCCGGCCCCGCGCTCCCCAGGGGTCGGCTTCGACGCACCTTGTTCCAGCACCACCAGTGGCGTGACCGCCAGCGTGACCCCCACCTCACCCCCGTAAGGAGTCAGCACATGATGGACAAGGGCACCACCCTCACCCGCCGTGGTTTCGGCGCCGTCCTGGCGGCCGGGCTGCTCGCCACCGGGCTGGTCGGCTGCGCCAACAGCGACACCGGCGGCGCCGGTGGCGACGACAAGATCGTCCTCGGGTTCTCGCAGGTCGGCGCGGAGAGCGGCTGGCGCACCGCGAACACCACCTCGATCAAGGACGCCGCCGCGGCGGCCGGGATCGAGCTGAAGTTCGACGACGCCCAGCAGAAGCAGGAGAACCAGATCAAGGCGATCCGCAACTTCATCCAGCAGAAGGTCGACGTCATCGCCTTCTCGCCGGTGGTGGAGTCGGGCTGGGACACCGTGCTCAAGGAGGCCAAGGACGCGGGGATCCCGGTGATCCTGACCGACCGGGCGGTGGACTCGGCCGACAAGTCGCTCTACAAGACCTTCCTCGGCTCCGACTTCATCAAGGAGGGCCGGCTCTCCGGCGAGTGGCTGGTGGAGCAGACCAAGTCCGCGACCGGCCCGGTGAACATCGTGGAACTGCAGGGCACCACGGGTTCGGCGCCGGCCAACGACCGCAAGAAGGGCTTCGCGGAGGCGATCGCCGCCAACCCCAACCTGAAGGTGGTCGCGTCCCAGAGCGGTGACTTCACCCGGGCGGGCGGCAAGGCCGTCATGGAGCAGTTCCTCACGGCCAACCCGAAGATCGACGTGCTCTTCGCGCACAACGACGACATGGGCCTGGGAGCGCTGGAGGCGATCACGGCGGCCGGGAAGGTGCCCGGCAAGGACATCACCATCATCACCATCGACGCCGTCAAGGACGGCATGCAGGCCCTGGCCGACGGGAAGTTCAACTTCATCGCCGAGTGCAGCCCGCTGCTCGGGCCCCAGCTGATGGACCTGGCCAAGAAGGTGCACGCCGGCGAGGAGGTGCCCGCGCGCATCGAGACCGAGGAGACCACCTTCACGTCTGAGCAGGCCAAGCAGGCCCTGCCCAACCGCAAGTACTGACGTACCGGGCCGGGCGCTCCTCGTGCCCGCGTCCGTCGCCACGGGCGGGCCGGCGGTGTCGACCACACCGCCGGCCCGGCCCGCTCTCCCGTGCCGTGCGCCGACGGGCCGGGACGCCGCGGAGGGTCGCGGCGGCCGCGCACCTGACGACAATCACGAAAGGTCTGCTGGGATGTCGGATAGGCATCCGGTCCTGACGATGACCGGGATCAGAAAGTTCTTTCCGGGGGTCCGCGCCCTCGACGGCGTCGATTTCCGGCTGTTCCCCGGCGAGGTGCACGCCCTGATGGGCGAGAACGGCGCCGGCAAGTCCACCTTGATCAAGGTGCTGACCGGGGTGTACGGCAGCGACGCCGGAACGGTCACCCTCGACGGCGCGCACGTCTCCTTCGCCGGCCCCATGCAGGCCACCGCCGCCGGCGTGAGCACCGTCTACCAGGAGGTCAACCTCTGCCCGAACCTGTCGGTGGCGGAGAACATCTTCATCGGGCGGCAGCCGCGCCGGTTCGGGACGGTGGCCTGGCGCGAGATGCGCCGCCGCGCCACGGCCCTGCTGGCCCGGCTCGACCTGGACATCGACGTCACCGAACTGCTCGGCAACTACTCTCTCGCCGTCCAGCAGATGGTGGCGATCGCCCGCGCCGTCGACGTACAGGCCCGGGTGCTGATCCTCGACGAGCCCACGTCCAGCCTGGACGCCGACGAGGTGACCCAGCTGATGCGCATCATGCGTCAGCTGCGTGACGAGGGCATCGCGATCCTCTTCGTCACGCACTTCCTCGACCAGGTGTACGGGATCGCCGACCGGATCACGGTGCTCCGGAACGGTCGTCTCGTCGGCGAGTACCCGACTGCGGAGCTGCCACAGTTCGCCCTGGTGGAGAAGATGATCGGCAAGGAACTCGACACGCTGGAGCGACTCGATGGGCAGGCCGGGCGGGACCTGGCCGCGGTCGAGACGGGTACCCCGGTGGTCGAGGCGACCGACCTCGGCCGGACGGGCTCGGTGGCGCCGTTCAACCTCACCATCCACCGGGGCGAGGTGGTCGGCATGGCCGGACTGCTCGGATCGGGCCGGACCGAGGTTGCCCGTCTGTTCTTCGGCGCCGATCGGGCCGACCGGGGTCGGCTCGCCGTGGACGGCCGCCCCGTGACCGTCCGGGGACCGATCACCGCCATCGAGCGGAACATCGCGTTCTGCTCGGAGAACCGACGCACCGAGGGCCTGGTGGGCGAGCTGTCGGTGCGGGAGAACATCGTCCTGGCGCTGCAGGCGGCCCGCGGCTGGTTGCGCCCGGTGCCTCGACGCCGGCAGGACGAGCTGGTCCGGCGCTACGTCGACGCGCTGAGCATCCGCCCGGCCGACCCCGACATGCCGGTGCGCAATCTCTCCGGCGGGAACCAGCAGAAGGTCGTTCTCGCCCGGTGGCTGATCACGGAGCCCCGGCTGTTGATCCTCGACGAACCGACCCGTGGCATCGACATCGGCGCGAAGACGGAGATCCAGCGCCTGGTGGTGCAGCTCTCCGACGGCGGCATGGCCGTGCTGTTCATCTCCGCCGAGTTGGAGGAGGTGCTGCGGCTCAGCCACAAGGTCGCCGTGATGCGCGACCGGCAGCTGGTCACCGAACTGGCCAACGACGACAGTCTCGACGCCGAACGCGTCATGCGCGTCATCGCGAGCGGAACGGAAACAGAAGGGCGGGACGGGGCATGAGTGAACATGGCGAGCATGGCGCGTCGGTTCCTGCCGCTGGCGCCGGGGGCGCGGGCACGAGCAGCTGGCGCACACGCGCCTCGGAGATCAGCGGACACCGGCTGTTCTGGCCGGTCGTGATGCTGGTGGTCCTGCTGGCGGCGAACGTGGCCTACCGGCCGGGTTTCCTGGCCATCGAGGTCAAGGACGGGCACCTGTACGGAAGCCTGATCGACATCGTCCGGCTCAGCGCCCCGCTCATCCTGGTCGCTCTCGGCATGACGCTGGTGATCGCCACCGGCGGGATCGACCTGTCCGTGGGATCCGTGGTCGCCGTCAGCGGCGCGGCGGCCTGCCTCCACATCAGCCGACAGCCGGACCAGGACAGCCTCGGCGGCGTGCTGACCGCGCTGGCGATCGCACTCGGGATCGCCCTGCTCCTCGGCGTCTGGAACGGGATGCTGGTCGCCGTGATCGGCATTCAACCGATCATCGCCACCCTGATCCTGATGGTCGCCGGACGGGGCCTGGCCCAGTTGATCACCTCGGGGCAGATCATCACCATCAACAGTGATCCCTACCGGATGATCGGGGTCGGACATGTGCTGACCCTGCCGTTCGCGATCGTCATCGCCCTGGCGGTGACGCTGCTCGTGGCGGTGCTGACCCGCCGTACCGCGCTCGGGATGATCATCGAGGCGGTCGGCGGCAACGCCGAGGCCAGCCGGCTGGCGGGCATCCGCGCGCGGCGGATCACGATCCTCGTGTACGTCGCCAGCGCCGCCTGCGCCGCCTGCGCCGGGTTCATGATGACCGCGAACGTGTCCAGCGCCGACGGCAACTCCGCCGGGCTGTGGGTCGAGCTCGACGCGATCCTCGCCGTCGTCATCGGCGGCACGTCGCTGGTCGGTGGCCGCTTCTACCTCGGCGGCACCGTCGTCGGCGCGCTGCTCATCCAGACCCTGACCACCTCCGTCTACGCCATGAACATCGATCCGCAGACCTCCCTGCTGTTCAAGGCGATGGTGGTGATCGTGGTCTGCCTCATCCAGGCACCGGCTTTCCGCGCCAAGCTCCGCCGCCGACGTGCCCCCGCGACGGCACCGGCGGCACCGGCCGGCGAGATGAAGAAGGAGCAGGTGACGGCATGAGCACGAGCCAACTGACCGGGCGGCTGGACCGGCCGACGTGGTGGCGGCTGCCACGGCGTCAGGTGCCGGTGCTGGTCAGCCTCGGCCTGCTGCTGGTCATGTACGGCATCGGCGTGTCGCAGTACCGTGCCTTCTCCAACGTCCAGGTCGTCTTCAACGTGTTCATCGACAACGGGTTCCTGCTCGTCGTCGCGGTCGGGATGACCTTCGTGATCCTCACCGGCGGCATCGACCTGTCCGTGGGCTCGGTGGTGGCGATGACCGCGATGGTGTCGGCCGCGTTGCTGCGCGACGGCCTGCCACCCGCGCTGGTCCTGCTGATCGCGCTGCTGATCGGCCCGACGCTCGGGTTCGTGATGGGCTGCGTGATCCACTTCTTCGACATCCAGCCCTTCATCGTCACCCTGGCGGGGATGTTCTTCGCCCGCGGCATGTGCACCTGGATCAGTTCGGTGTCCGTTCCCATCACCGACGACTTCTGGACCGGAGTCGCGCAGGAACGGATCAGGATCGGCGACAACTTCCTGACCGTCAGCGTCCTGGTCACGGTGGCGGTGGTCGCGGTGGCCGCGTACGCGCTGGCGTACACCCGGCTGGGCCGCAACGTGTACGCGGTCGGCGGCAACCCGCAGTCGGCGCTGCTGATGGGCCTGCCGGTCGGCCGTACCCGCATCGCCGTCTACACGATCAGTGGCCTCTGCTCGGCGATCGGTGGCATCCTGCTGTCCTTCTACACCCTGTCGGGGGCCCCGCTGATCGCCGTCGGCATGGAGCTGGATGCGATCGCCGCGGTGGTCATCGGCGGCACTTTGCTCACCGGCGGCGCCGGATACGTCCTGGGCACCGTGCTCGGTGTGCTGGTCCTCGGCGTGATCCAGACCTTGATCACCTTCGACGGCACCCTCAACTCCTGGTGGACCAAGATCGTGATCGGTGGCCTGCTGTTCGCGTTCATCGTGCTCCAACGCCTCATCGGCATCCGCAAGAAGCAGTCTCCACCCGATCATCGGAAGGCAACCGCATGACTCGCCCATCCCCGGCCCCCGAGGTCTGGTTCCTCACCGGCAGCCAGGGCCTCTACGGCCCGGAGACCCTGCGTCAGGTGGCCGCTCAGTCCCAGCAGATCGCGGCGCAGCTGGATGCCGATTCCGCCATCCCGGCCCGGGTGGTCTGGAAGCCCGTGCTCACCTCCAGCTCGGAGATCCTGGCCGTCTGCCGCGACGCCGCCGTCCAGGGAGCCGTCGGGGTGATCGCCTGGATGCACACCTTCTCGCCGGCGAAGATGTGGATCTCCGGTCTGGACGCGTTGCGTACTCCCCTGCTGCACCTGCACACCCAGGCGAACGTGGCGCTGCCGTGGTCCGAGATCGACATGGACTTCATGAACCTCAACCAGGCCGCCCACGGCGACCGGGAGTTCGGGTACGTGCAGACCCGGCTCGGGGTCGCCCGCAAGACGGTCGTCGGCCACGTCAGCAACCCCCAGGTCGTCACTCGAATCGCGGCGTGGACCCGGGCCGCGATCGGGTACGCCGCGATGCGGTCGCTGCGGCTGGCCCGCTTCGGCGACAACATGCGCGACGTGGCCGTGACCGAGGGGGACAAGGTCGAGGCGGAGCTGCGGTTCGGTGTCTCAGTCAACACGTACGGGGTGAACGACCTGGTGAACGCCGTCGAGGCGGTCCCCGACACGCGGGTCAACGAACTCGTCAAGGAGTACGACGACAGCTTCCGGCTGGATCCCGTGCTGCGGCCCGGCGGCGAGCGGCACGATTCCCTACGCTACGCCGCCCGCATCGAGGCCGGATTGCGGGATTTCCTCACCGCCGGTGGGTTCGGCGCCTTCACCACCAACTTCGAGGACCTCGGCGGGCTGCGGCAACTGCCGGGCGTCGCCGTACAACGGCTGATGGCCGACGGTTACGGTTTCGGCGGCGAGGGCGACTGGAAGACCTCGGTGCTCGTGCACACGCTGAAGGCCATGTCGGTCGGGACCCGTGGCGGCACATCCTTCATGGAGGACTACACCTACGACCTCACGCCGGGTCGGGAACTCGTGCTCGGAGCGCACATGCTGGAGGTCTGCCCGAGCATCGCCGCGGCGACGCCCAGCGTGGAGATCCACCCGCTGAGCATCGGCGGGCGCGAGGACCCGGTTCGGCTGGTGTTCGACGCCCGGCCCGGTCCCGGCGTGGTGCTGGGGCTGGCCGACATGGGCGAACGGTTCCGTCTGGTCGCCAACGAGATCGACGTGGTGGCCCCGCCGCAGCCGCTGCCGAAGCTGCCCGTCGCCCGGGCGGTGTGGCGGCCCCGTCCGAGCCTCGCCACCGCGGCGGAGGCCTGGCTCACCGCGGGCGCACCGCACCACACGGTTCTGTCCCAGGCCGTCGGGATCGAGGAACTGCACGACCTCGCCGAGATGATCGCGACTGAACTCGTGGTCATCGATGCGGAAACCACCCCGCGCCGGCTGGCCGACGAGATTCGCTGGAATCAGGCCTACTACCGGCTGGCCAAGGGTTTCTGATCCTCCGATCGCTGGCGTCGATCGGCTGTCGGTGCACGGCGGGAGCGCACCGGCGGTCCGGCCTGCGGTCGGAATCCGGCCGCGCGGGCGAGGGCGTTACGATGACCATGAGGGGGAAACACGCCATGCGCCAGCAGCCGGCCGCACGCGCCGCGGTCATGAGCGACGTCGCACGGCTCGCCGGTGTCTCACACCAGACCGTGTCCCGGGTGCTGAACAACCACCCGAGCGTCCGCCAGGAGACCCGGGAACGGGTGCTACGCGCCGTACATCAGCTCAACTACCGGCCCAACGCGCTGGCCAGAGGGCTGGCGGCGCGGCGCTCCCACGTCATCGGAGTGGTCAGCTTCGACACCATCCTCTACGGCCCGGCCGCCACCCTGCTCGGCATCGAGCGCGCCGCGCGTACCGCGGGTTACGGAATAAGCATCGTCACCCTGGAACGCCTCGACCGGTCCGGGCTGGCCTCCGCCATCGACGCCCTGACCGAGCAGTCAGTCGCCGGGGTCGTGCTCATCGCCCCGGTGGTCAGCGCCGCGGTCGCCCTGCACGGCCTGCCCACCGGCGTACCGGCGGTGGTGGTCGAGCCCGGCGGCGACGGTGAGTTGCCGAGCGTGTCGGTCGACCAGGTGGCGGGCGCCCGCCTGGCCGTCGAGCACCTCCTCGCGCTCGGCCACGAGACGGTGGTGCACATCGCCGGTCCCCGGGACTGGCTGGAGGCCCGCGACCGCGTCGACGGGTGGCGGTCGGCCCTGGAGGCGGCCGGTCGTCGGGTTCCGCCGGTCATCACCGGCGACTGGAGCCCGCGGGCGGGCTACGAGATCGGGCAATCCCTCGCCGAGCGACGGGAGGTCACGGCCGTGTTCTGCGCCAACGACCACCAGGCGCTCGGTCTGCTTCGTGCCCTGCATCAGCGGGGCGTGCGGGTGCCCGAGGATGTCAGCGTGGTCGGGTTCGACGACATCCCCGAGGCCGAGTACTTCTCTCCACCGCTGACCACCGTCCGGCAGGATTTCGACGAGGTCGGCCGCCGGTGCGTCGCGGCTCTGCTGGAACTGCTGAACGCCGATCCGTCGACCGAGCGACCGAACCCGTCCCCGGTCGAACCAACGCTCGTGGTCCGGTCCAGCAGTGCTAGCTGGAAGTCCTAAAGGCAGCTGGAAGTCCGGCCCGGCCTCGAACAGGCCGCGACTCGGCCACCCCGATACGCCCGTCCTGACCTGTGCACACTCCCCCGCCGCCAGGCGGTAGCGCCCCGGGCCAGGTGAGCGACGGACGCGGAGGGTGGTTGTACGGTCGAACCATCTGGTTGTATCGTCGAACCATGGTCGATGGCGAGGACGTGGGTACGGCGCAGGACGCCCTCATGCGGTTCGTCCGCAACTTCGGCCTTCACCAACCCGATCGCACTCCGTGCGGGCAGCCGCTGCCGGCTTCGGAGGCGCACGCGTTGGCGGAGATCGCCCGGGATGGACACCTGCGACAGGCTGAACTGACCAGGCGGTTGCGGCTGGAGAAGAGCACGGTCAGCCGGTTGGTCGCGAACCTTGAGCGGCGGGGCTGGATACGCCGGCAGGCGGCCAGCGACGACGGACGGGGAGTCCTCCTCGGACTCACCGACGTCGGAGTCACCGCTGCGGCGCGACAAGCAGAGGCCCGCCGGGCCAGGTTCACCGCCCTGTTGGCCCGCATACCTGACGATCAGCGCGCGTCCGTGGTGCACGCGCTGCAAACCTTGGCGGAGGCCGCCGATGAGAAGCCCTGACTCTTCCCGTATCCGCCGCTGTGCGTTGCTCGCAGTGACCGCCGCCGTGGCGACGTTGGGTACCGCGTGCGCCGAGGACGGCCGTGGACCGACGGCGCCCACGGCAGGTGCCGACCGGCAGGCGCAGGTCGCAGAACGTGGCGAATCCGTGATGCCGTTCGAACTCGACCGTACGACCCATCACTTCGTGAAGACGGACGGCGGGGGCGTTCAGACCGTCGTCGCCGACGATCCACGCGATTCCGAGCAGATGGATCTCATCCGCCAACACCTGCAGCAGGAGGCCGAGCGGTTCCGCCGCGGTGACTTCACCGACCCGGCGAGTATCCACGGCGGTGAGATGCCGGGGCTCGGCGTTCTCCGGGACAGCGCCAGCAAGATCGAGATCGAATACGAGACGACGGTTGACGGCGCGCGGATCACCTACACCAGCAGCGATACCGCGACCGTCAGCGCGTTGCATGCCTGGTTCGACGCGCAGGTGAGCGATCACGGTGCGCACGCCACATCCGGAGGGACCGTCTCAACGTCATGACCTACCTGGTGCGGATAGAGACGCCGTCGGTCGAGGTTTACCGGCACCTGCGGGTCGCCGCCGGTTTGAGTGCCAAGTCGGTGGCGGCGGCGGCCGCGGGTGTGGACGGCACATGGCACGCCGTCGTCGTTCATCACGATGACCAACCGATAGGCATGGGCCGCGTCATCGGTGACGGCGGCACGGCGTTCCAGATCGTTGACATGTGCGTATTGCCTGAGCACCAGGGCCGAGGAGTCGGCAGGATGATCATGAATGCACTCATGGAGCGACTTCTGGACCGGGCGCCGAGCACCGCTTACGTCTCGCTGATCGCAGACGGTGCGGCACGCCACCTCTCCGCGAAGTACGGCTTCGCGGACACCGCGCCGGAGTCGGTGGGCATGGCACGCCAACTCTGACGGGCGTCGCGGAATTACCGTGCGCACGCATGTCCGGGCGCCCCGGCACGCCTCCCCTGGGCAGGCGTCGGTTGAGGCTGGCTCGCCGGCCGCGATGGCGCCGGTTCCGCAGATCGCGTCCGCTTCCTACTCGTCTTCGGCGAACACGACCTCGCGGCGCTTACGAATCGTCGGGAGGGCGGCGACGACGAGCGCCGCCACGGCGAGGGCCAGGAGCACCGCGGAGATCGGTCTGGTCAGGAAGACCGACGCGTCGCCGCGGGAGATGATGAGCGCGCGCCGCAGGTTCTCCTCGAGCAGCGGGCCGAGGACGAAGCCGAGCAGCAGCGGCGCCGGCTCGCAGCCGCACTTGATCAGGATGTAGCCCAGGAGCCCGAAGAACACGATGGCGTAGACGTCGTAGGCGTTGAAGTTCAGCGAGTAGGTGCCGATCGCGGCGAACAAAATGATCATCGGAAACAGGACCTGGTACGGAATGCGCAGCATGCGCACCCAGACGCCGATCAGCGGCAGGTTCAACAGCACGAGCAGCACGTTGCCGATCCACATCGACGCGATCAGGCCCCAGAACAGCGCCGGCTCGTCGGTGATGACGTTCGGGCCGGGGGTGATGCCGTGGACGATGAACGCGCCGACCATCAGCGCCATCACCGGGTGGGCGGGCAGGCCCAGGGTGAGCAGCGGGATGAACGACGTCTGCGCGGCGGCGTTGTTCGCCGACTCGGGACCGGCGACGCCCTCGATCGCGCCGCGCCCGAACTCCTGCTGCCGCTTCGAGATCCGCTTCTCGACCGCGTACGAGGTGAACGAGGCCAGGACGTGGCCACCGCCGGGCAGCACGCCGAGCGCGGCTCCCAGACCTGTGCCCCGAAGGATCGGGCCGACGATCCGGCGCCGGTCCTCGTGGGTCGGCCAGAGGTTCTTCACCGTGCTGACGACGGCCGTGCGGGTCTGCTCGTTCTCCAGGTTGCGCAGGATCTCGGCCACCCCGAACATGCCGACGGCGACCGACACGAAGTCGATGCCGCCGTACAGTTCGCGCTGGTCGAGCACGAACCGGGGCATGCCGGTGTAGATGTCCTGGCCGATCATCCCGAACAGGACGCCGAGCGCGATCATCGCCAGGGCCTTGAGCGCGCTGCCGCGCGCCAGCGCGATCGACACGATCAGGCCGAACAGCACCAGCGAGAAGTAGTCCGCCGGGCCGAACTGCAACGCAACGCGGGCCAGCGGTGGGGCCGCGACAGCCAGCGCGACGGTGGCCAGGGTACCGGCGATGAAGGACCCGATCGCGGCGGCGGCCAGCGCCGGCCCGGCCCGGCCCTGCCGGGCCATCTCGTGACCGTCGAGCGCGGTGACCGCCGCCGACGACTCACCGGGCAGGTTGATCAGGATGGCCGTCGTCGAGCCGCCGTACTGTGCGCCGTAGTAGATGCCGGCCAGCATGATCAGCGCCGTCACCGGCTCGAAGTTGAACGTGATCGGCAGCAGCATCGCCACCGTCGCCGTCGGCCCGATGCCGGGCAGCACGCCGACCGCTGTCCCGAGCAGCACGCCCACGAAGCAGTAGAGGACGTTCTGCACCAGCAAGGCCGTCGAGAAGCCCAGCGCGAGGTTGTCGAAGAGTTCCATGCCTCAATCCGGATGGCGCGTCAGAACGACAGCCACGGGCCCCACAGCGGGATCCGCAGTTGGAGTCCGACGACGAAGATGAGCGTGCTGGCCACGGTCAGCCCGGCGGCCACGGCCAGGGCCGTGAGCAACCGCACCCGCCGGCTGGCCAGGGTGATGAGGAGGGCGGTCACCGCCGACGTCGGCACGAATCCGAGACGCCGGACGGTGTATCCGAAGAACACGACCGCGACCACGATGACGCCGACCGCACGCCACGGGACCGCCCCGAACGAGATGACCTCGCCGGCGACAAGCCCCTTGGCGACGATCATCAGGCCCAGGGCGGCCAGGACCACGCCGACCAGCAGCGGGAAGTAGCCGGGACCCATCCGCAGTGGGGTGCCCAGCTCGTAGCTGAGCGACCCCACCACGAATGCGCCACCGATGAGGACGAAGACTGTTCCGGCGAGGACGTCCGGGAAGGAGCGTCGGCGTTCCACCTCAGGAGGCCTCGACCCCGGCGTCGGCGATGATCTTCGACCAGGTGCCGAGCTGCTCCTCGAGGTGCGCCCGGTGTGCCTGCGGGGTGGCGTCCTCCGCCGGGACCGGCGCGGTGCCCAGCTTGGCCATCTGGTCGATCACGCCCTGGTCCGCCAGTGCTACCTTCAGCGCCTCGGACAGCTTCTGGACGACGTCCGGTGGGGTGCCGGCCGGGACGTAGAGGCCGTGCCAGACACTGACCTGGAGCTGGGGCAGCCCCGCTTCGGCCGTGGTCGGCAGATCGGGCAGGCTCTTCACCCGCTCCGGGGTGGTGACCGCGTACGCCTTGACCTCGCCCGCGGAGATCTGACCGCTGGTGTTGGTCGTCTGGTCGCACATGAAGTCGACCTGGCCGCCGACGAGGTCGGTCAGCGCGGGGCCGGTCCCCTTGTACGGGACCTCCTGCAGCTTGACGCCGGCGGCGTGCTGGAACAGCAGGCCGCACAGGTGGGACGCGGCGCCGACGCCGGCGTTGGCGAGGGTGACCTTGTTGGCGTTCGCCTTCACGTAGGTCACGAGGTCCTGAAGGGTCGCGGGCTGGAAGTCCTTGCGGGCGACGATCGTCATCGGCACCTCGGTGACGAGCCCGATCATCTCGAAGTCCTCGAGCGGCTTGTAGTCCAGGTTCTTGTAGAGGGCGGGCGCCGTGGACATGCCGATGTGGTGCATGAGCACGTTGTAGCCGTCGGGCTCGGCCCGCGCGACCTCGCCCGCGCCGACCGTGCCGCCCGCGCCCTCGACGTTCTGTACGACTATCTTGGCGCCCAGCTTCGCGGCCATCGGCTCGGCGATCATGCGGGTGACGGTGTCCGTCGGCCCGCCGGCGCTGAAGGGCACGACGATCGTGATGTTCTGCTCCGGGTAGTTCCCGGCGTCGCCTCCGCTGCCACCGCCACCATTGTCGGAACAGGCGGCCAGGAGCGAAACGGCGCCGATCGCGGCGATCATCCGCGCGGCGGCCCGGTGCCTGGTCGTTGTCATATCGGGGCCTCCTCGTCAGCGCACGCGCATCCCTCGGCGGGTGCGCGGCCTCAGTGTCGGCTGGCGGGGACCCGGATGGTGTCAGAGAAATCCCAAGGAATGCGGCAGATGTCAGAGGAATCCCAAGAACTGAAGGGCTAACAGGAGCGTGGTCCGGGCCGTACAATCCGCCGGTATGCGGATCACCGTCATCGAGGATGATGACCGCGTGGCGCGGGCTCTGGTGACCGTCCTGGCCCAGGCGGGCTTCGAGGTCCACCGCATCGCCACCGCCGCGGAGGCCGTGCGTGCCGCCCCGTCCGATGTCGTCCTCGTCGACCTGGGTCTGCCCGACGGCGACGGACTCGACGTGATCCGCAAGCTGCGTGACCACCCGGAGACCGCCGTCATAGCCGTGACAGCGCGTTCGGAGGAGCACGAGCGGGTCCGTGGCTTGCGCGCCGGTGCCGACGACTACATCGTGAAGCCGTTCGGCATCCCGGAGTTGCTGGCCCGGATCGACGCCGTCCTGCGGCGCACCCGGGTGGCCCGTGCCCTGAGCCACCCGGACGAGCCGCTCGTCCTCGGCCCGGTGCGGATCGGCATCGGCACCCGCGAGGTCACCGTCGGCGGCACGCCCGTGACGCTGACGCGCAAGGAGTTCGAGCTGCTCCTGCTGCTGGCCCGGCGGGCGCCGAACGTGGTGAGCCGTGACGTCATCCTCGACCAGATCTGGGGCGCGACCTGGGAGTCCTCGAGTCGCACCCTGGACACCCACGTCGCGGCGTTGCGGCACAAGCTCGGGCCGGCCGTGCTCATCCGCACGGTCCACGGGGTCGGCTATCGGCTCCTGGCCGACCACCCGGAGCTGGTCGGCTGACGCGCCGTGCACCGTCGCCTGCTCGTCGTCCTGGTGCCCCTCGCGGTGCTGCTCGTCGCGGCGCTCGGGGTGCCGCTCAGCGTCACGGTGGCCGAGCGGGAGATGCAGGAGACGTACGTCGACCGGCTCAACGACGTCGGCCGGTTCGCGTCGTTGGCCGAGACCGCGCTGTCGACCGGGCGGACCGAGGCGCTCCATCAGGAGCTGGCGCGCTACCACAAGCTCTACGGCATCCCGGTGGCGGTGATCGACACGTCGGGCACGGTGCTGCTCGGACCAGCCGGTGCGTACCAGGAGGCGGCGCGGGCCGAGCCCGCGTTGCCCCGGATCGTGACCGCGGCGCTGGCCGGGGCGAGGTCCGAACCGTCCGGCGAATGGGCGCCGTGGGACGACTCCGCGCTCGTGGTCGCCGAGCCGGTGGGCCGGGACAGCGAGGTCGTCGGCGCCGTGGTGACGATCTCCGACCTGTCCGAGACGCGTGATCGCATCCTGGTGCGATGGGCCAAGCTCGCCGGGCTCGGACTGCTGCCGTTGATCGCGCTGGTGGCCGTCGCCTGGCCGGTTTCGGCGTGGGTGCTGCGGCCGGTGCGGGAGCTGGACGCGGCGAGCTCGCGGATCTCCCAGGGCGACCTCACCATCCGGGCGGACGCCGAGGCCGGCCCGGTCGAGCTGCGGCGGCTGGCGGAGTCGTTCAACACCATGATGGACGCGGTCGAGAACGCCGTGCAGCGGCAGCGGGCGTTCGTGGCCGACGCGTCGCACCAGTTGCGCAATCCGCTGACCAGCCTCCGGCTCGCGGTGGAGAGTCTGGAACCGCATCTGCGGCCGGCCGGCGACGGGCGGCAGCTGTACGACGTCGCCGTCGACGAGCTGAAGGCGATGCAGCGGATGTTGAACTCGCTGCAAGCCAGTGCGCGGATGGAGAGCATGCGGACGGCGTCACCGGTCGATCTCGACGCGGTGCTGGCGACCCGGGTGAACCGGTGGCGGGCGTTGACGGCGACGGCGGGGCAGGCGCTGGTGGTCGACGTGCCGCCGGGGTTGCGGTTGCTCGAGCCGCCGGGCGGGCTGGGCAGCATCCTGGACGAGCTGATGAGCAACACGTTGCGGCTGTCGGACGCGCAGGTGGTGGAGGTGACCGCCCGGGTCGTGCCCAGTGGTGCGGACGCCGGACCCGGCAACGCCGCCGCGGCCGGAGGCGTGGTCACGATCGTCGTCCGTGACGACGGCCAGGGGATCGACGTTTCCGAGCGGGCCCAGGCGTTACAGCGGTTCTGGCGCTCGCCGCGGCACCAGAACGTGTCCGGGACCGGCCTGGGACTGGCGATCTGCGCCGACCTGGTCGGGGCGGCCGGGGGCGAGCTGCGACTGGAGGATGGCCTGCCGCGTCCGGACGGATCCGGGCACGGATTCGCCGCGGTGGTCGCGTTGCCGGTCGTTTCGCGGGTGGCGTCGTGCGACGAGCCGGCTCCGTCGCCGATCTGAGGGCCCGGGCTCGGTCGCCGTCCGGTCATCGTCCCAGGTCAGCGCTTGCGGTCGCGGAACCAGGCGGCCGCGCCGGGATGGAGCGGGACCGATGCGGTGGAGATCCCGGTACGCACGTTGATCTGCCACGCTTCGGGAACGGCTTCGGCGTCGTCGCGACCGGCGGAGGTGATCGCGCCGGTCTGCGTGAAGATCGTGTCGGTGATGGCGTAGACCAGGTCATCGGGCAGGTCGTTGCGCACGAGAAGCACGTTCGGCACAGCGACGGTACGGGTGGCCGGAACGCCGGCGTACGCGGTGGCGGGGATCATCGCCGGAGCGTAGGGACCCGGGTACGCCGTGAAGAGCGCGTCTGCCTGTGCGTCCAACGGGATGAGCCGGATCGGGTGCCGCTGCGCCAACTCCGTGATGGCGGGTGTCGGAACGCCGGTCAGGGAGAACATCGCGTCGATCTCGCCGTCGCGCAGCGCCGCCGCCGATTCGGCCTGGCTGAGGTACCGACCGTCGGCCTGCACCCGGCCGAGCTCCAGAACCCGCAGCGCCGTGAACTCGGTGCCCGAGTCGCGGGCACCGAGGGATATCCGCTTGCCCTCGAGGTCCCGGAAATCGTCGATCGCCGAACCGGCCATGACCACGAGATGCAGGTGACTGTCGTAGAGCCGGCAGATCGCCGAAAGCCCCTCGGGCGCGCTGCCGTCGGTGGTGATCAGCGCGTCCAGGCTCGTCAGCCCAAGGTGCACCTCGCCAGCCCGCAGCATCCGGATGTTGTCGGTGGACGCGCCGCTCGGCACGGTCGTCACGGTGGCGCCCGGCACCTGCTCGGAGATGTTCTCGGCCAGCGCACCGCCGATGCGCCGATACACCGCCCCCGCCGGCCCGGTGGCCAGCCGCAGGTGGACCTTGCCGGCCTCGGGCTGTTGAGAAGAGCAACCGACCAGCAGCCCTCCGGCGAACAGGAGCACCGCCCGCCGGCTGAACCGTACCTCCAGGTTCAGCACCATGCCGAGATGATACGGACCCAGGCCCCGGCGGTGATCTGCTCTGGTACCCGCCGCGATGTGCTGAGGATGGTTCCCGCCCATCCGATCTCTGGATGGGCGGGAACCAGACGGTCTACAGCTGGCTGAGGTGGCTCAGGTCCACCTTGGAGATCGCGCCGGCGCGGACCTGGGCGACCGCGACCGGCTGGCCGACGACGCCGTTGGGCAGGTCGACCTGTACCAGGTAGGTCCCGGGACGCAGATGCACGAAGCCGAACCAGCCGTCCCCGTCGGCGGGCCGGGTGATCGGCTCACCGCCGGTGGTCAGCGGCCGCAGGGTGACGGTGACCTGATCCAGCGGCGCGCCGGTGCGCAGCGCGACGCGGCCGGAGACGTGGCCCTCGGTGGGGGTCGCCTTCCACGGCATCACCGGCACCGCCACCTTGTCGGCGAACGGGGCGTCGGGCCCGGTCGTCAGCGCCTGGACCAGCCTGTCCCGCTCCGCGTTACGGAACGACAGCGGCTGGTTGACACCGGCGCGGGTCGGGTTGGCGTAGGAGTAGCCGCTCCAGCCGGCGGCGGTGTTGCCGGCCGCGGTGGGAGCGAGCGCCTGGCGCACCTGCTCGACGCTGTCGGGGATGTCGTTGAGGTACAGGGCCGGGCCGATCACCGCCTGTCGGTCGCCCTGCCAGTCGGCGAGCACCTCTGTCCACTCCTCGTACATCTGCTTCTGGTCGGGCATCCAGTTGCGCTTGTAGTTCATGGCGACGACCGTGTCCATGATCCCCTCGGCCATCCAGCCCTTCCAGTCCTGCAACACCTCGGCGTACGGCCGGGTCTTCTCCCAGCCGCCCATGGTCTGCGGCCCGAAGCTGTAGGTGATGCCATCCATCGACAGGCGCGCTCGCGGGTCCACCTCCCACATGCCGAGGTAGATCTTGCGGACCAGGTTGGTCATCTGGGTGCGCCGCCAGTCGGAGAACTGCGGGTCGGCGGGTAGGGGCGTGTCGGTGCGGCCGGTGGCGGCGCGGAAGCGGGCCAGCGAGGTCTCGCTGTAACCCCAGTCGCTGTGCGTGGTGGTGGAGTTGAAGTCGGGGTAGCGCACGTAGTCGAGGTTGATGCCGTCGACGTCGTACTCACGCACGATGCTCTGGATCGCCGAGACGATGTAGTTGACCGCGCCCGGGTTGGCGGGGTCCATGTAGGCGTTGGCGCCCATGAGTTCCTGGCCGTCGTAGCGCTTGTTGAGCCAGCGGTCGGCGCCCGTGGCGGACCGGCCGTGCTTGTTGAAGACGTGCTCGGGTGAGGAGTGCGGCGTGGCCGAGTTCCACATCGTGTTGACGTTGACCCAGGCGTGCACCTCCATGCCCGCCGCGTGCCCCTGCGCGATCATCTCGTCGAGCGGGTCGTAGGGCATCGGGGCGATCGCCGCGTCGGTGCGCGGGTAGAGCGCCCGGTTGCAGAAGCAGTCATAGCGCCGGGCGATCTGGACGATCAGCGCGTTGGCGTTGATCTTCTTGGCGTCCTGCACGAGCCTGGTGACCTGTGCCGGGGTGTAGATGCCCTCGTTGAACGCGTCGACCCAGTAGCTGCGCCACTGTTGGGTGGGTTCCGGTTCCGGGTCCGCTTTCGCGGCGGTAGCCATGCTCAGCGCCAGGATGGTGGCGGTCAGGACGGCTAGTACTCGTTTTGTCACTGTGCCCTCCATGGATGAGGGTGCGTTGAAGAATATCTGCAAAGATTGCAGTAAATGCGAAGGTAAACTACGGCACGCTCCGGGGGCAAGGGCCCTGGTCGTGCCAGCGCTCGGCCGTTCGACGCTGCCGGTCCGGCCGAGGCTGCGGCTGGTCTTCTGTTCGTACCATCGCCTGGTAGGTGTGGGAGGTCGCCATGTCGGTCGAGAATCGGGCGGAAAAACCGAAACTTCCGCCGCGCTGGTTTATCCGGCTGGCCTGGTCGGTGCACCGGGGCCTGTACCGGGTCTTCGGCGGCCGGGTCGGGCTCTGGCGGCCCCGCGCCAACCGCTGGGGCACTGTGCGGCTGACCACCACCGGGCGCCGCACCGGCCAGCAGCGCAGCGTCATCATCGCCTACTTGGAGGATGGGCCGAATCTGTTCACGCTGGCGATGAATGGGTGGGGTGAGGGTGAGCCCGCCTGGTGGCTCAACCTGCAGGCGCATCCGGATGCGACCGTCGATCTGGTCGACGGGCGGCGGCCGGTACGTGGGCGCGCCGCAACAGGTGACGAGCGGTTGCGGTTGTGGGCCCGCTGGCGCCAGATCGACACGAACCTCGACGCGTACGCGGCGCTGCGGTCGTCCGAGACTGCGCTGGTGGTCCTGGAGCCCCGGCGCGCCGGAGACGTTGCCGGTTAACTGATCGGCCGACGACCCACCCGGCCGCGTGACACCCCTGCCAGCCACACCTGTCAAGGTGGCCGACGGCGGCGCCGAACCACGGAGGCACCTGTGGCGGTCTCATGGGTTTCCGTAGCCACCGACGGCTGGCGGCGACTCGGCATCGGTCCTGGCCTACCGCGTGGTCGCGGGCGGGTCGTACCTCGGCTGATAAAGCGTCATCTCGCCGGCGCCTGGCACCTTCAGCCGAGCGGCGATCCCCCAGCCTTCGTCCCGGACGTTTCCGACAAACTGGGCGCCCTTCGCGGTCAGTTCCGCCATCGTCCTGTCGAGATCGTCGCACATCAGGGACACGTCGAATTGCTGATCCGTGGAGCCGGTCTGGCCCTCGTGTCCCCAGGAGCTCGGGTGCACTCCCAGTTCGCTAGGGCCGGTCTTGAAGATCAGCCAACCGCCGCCGGTGTCGGTGCTCGGGAACCCGAGGACGTCGCGGAAGAAGGTCCGGGCCGCATCCGGATCCTCGGCGTACATAAGCGTGTGCAGTGCCGTGATCATGCCGTCATCGTACGTACGGCGCTTCCCCGGATCGGGAGTTTGCGTCCAGCCGGGCACGGCCGGGCGCTGATGCAGCACATAGGGGCCATCTCGGGGAAACGTCGTGGCGAATGCTTCTCCTGGGGTCACCGACGTGAAGACGCTGGTCAGTTCACGCCCACGACGACCTTGCCGAGGGCGCGTCCCTCGCCGACGTGAGCCAGTGCCTCGGGCACCTCGTCGAGGGTGAAGGTGCGGTCGATGTGGACGTCGAGGTCACCCGCCACGCAGAGATCGGCCACCGGTTCGAAGTGCGTCGGACCTTCCTTGACAGCGAGCACGCCCAGCCGGCGGCGCGTGAGCCGACCGGCCACCGAGCCGATCGTCAGTACGCGCAGCAGCGCCGGGACCGACCCGCCAACGCACCGGTAACGGCCACCAGGAGCCAGTGCCCGGCGGTAGGCGAACACCGACCGGTGCGCGACCAGATCGAGGATGAGATCGTACGGACCGCTGCGGGTGAAGTCCTCGCTGCCGTAGTCGATCACCGTGTCCGCGCCGACCGACCGCATGAAGTCGAGCTTGCCTGCGTTGTCGACGCCCGTCACCTGGGCGCCGAGTCGCTTGGCAAGCTGAATCGCGAATGAGCCCGAACCACCGCCGGCACCGTTGATCAGGACCCGTTGCCCGGCTCCGGCGCCATCGGTCCCCTGCCGCGCGATCACCCCCGCCTGCGGAATCGTCGACGCCTCGGCGAAGGTCAGCGCTGGAGGCTTCCGGGCCAGCACCGACTCGGGCGCGATCACGTACTCGGCGAAGCCGCCCTTGAGCACGAGGTTGTCGCCGTACACCTCGTCACCGGGTCGGAACCGGGTGACGGCCGGGCCGACCGCGTCGACCCATCCGGCGATGTCCGAGCCGAGTGTCCGACGCGCCGGGGAGCGCAGGCCACCGATGCGCGAATACAGTGGCCAGCCTCGCAGGGTCTCCCAGTCGCTCAGATTGACCGAGGTCGCCGCGATTTTGACGAGCACCTGCCGGGCAGCGGGAGACGGCTTGGGAACGTTCTCGATCCGCAACACGTCCGGAGGCCCGTAACGGTCGTACACGACCGCTCTCATCCGCGTACCCCCAACCCTTCCGTGGAAGGAGGCCGGTCTCGTACCCGATGGGTCCGGGGCCAGCGGCCCCACGTCTTCTGTAGCACGCCGCGACAAGGGGTGTCGCGTTGCCGTAGGTGGTGCGCCGTCGCCTGGGCGACGCGTGAGTAGCGCCGATTCTTTCCCCCGATGTCGCCGATCCCTCATATGAATGACGCGTCGGTGTCGGTCCGCGGGAGTTGGTTGTCAAGTCGTCGCACTCGTCTTGAACAGGAGCTAACCGACGTGCCTTCCTCTCGCCGTACCTTCCTCGCCGGCGGCGCAGCCGCCGGCGTAGGCCTTGCCGTCGCCGGTGGCTTCCCGTCCCTGGCCCAGGCCCACCCGGGCCGGCCCCGCCCGCCGGTCGGAGCCGGCCACGTGCCGTTCCCGCCGCTCGTGGACGACCCCGACGGCATCCTGGCCCTGCCGGAGGGCTTCAGCTACGCCGTGGTTACCCGGACTGGCGTCACCCGGCTCGACGGCGGCCAAGGCCTGACCCCGGCCGACCACGACGGCATGGCCGTCTATGACGCCGGCCGCGGCCGCTACACCCTGATCCAGAACCACGAGATCGACCCGGGCGCCGAGTTCGGCGTACCGCACGTCAAGGGCACTGTCTACGATCCCGGCGCCGTCGACGCCGGCGGCTGCACCGTGATCAGGACTGACCGCGCGGGCCGCAACCTCGGTGAGTTCGTCGCGCTCTCCGGCACCGTCGCCAACTGTGCGGGCGGGCCTACCCCATGGGGTACGTGGCTGACCTGCGAGGAGACTGAGGACCGGGCCGGGGACGACTGGGAGGAGGACGGCCGGTCCGGCGTCTTCCAGAAGGATCACGGCTACGTCTTCGAGGTCTGGGCCGACGGCAGCGCGGACCCGACGCCGATCAAGTGCCTGGGCCGCTACGCCCACGAGGCCCTGGCGATCGACAAGGACCGCACGAGAATCTACCTCTCCGAGGACGCCGACGAACCCAACGGCCTGTTCTACCGCTGGACCGCACCCCGCGGCGTCAAGCTCGGTCCCGGCGTGCTCACCCGCCTCGCTCCGGACGCCGGCGTCCTCGCCGCGATGCAGATCATCATGGACGACGGCTCAGTGCTGCCGGACGTCGCCTACCTGACCTCCGCTCAGCTGGGCCGCCCGTTCCCGGTTCGGTGGATCGAGGTGCCCGAGCGCGACGCGCAGACCACGCCGGTGCGCGAGCAGTTCGCCGACGGCCAGGTCACCCGCGGACGCAAGTTCGAGGGCGTGTGGGGCACCGACGAGGGTGTCTACGTGGTCAACTCCTACGCGTGGGACGACGGTGAGCTTCCGGCGGACGCGGCTCCGCACGATGGCATGGTCTGGTTCTACAACTACCGGGCCCAGACCATCCAGCTGGTGACCTACTTCCCCCACCAGAGCGCGTCGGAGGAGGGTACGCCGGTCAAGTACAACGACCTCACCTTCGACGGCCCGGACAACGTGACCGTCACCCCGTGGGGAAGCCTCGTGCTCGCCGAGGACGGCTCGGGCGCCTCCCATGTGCTCAGCGCGATCCCGGGCGGCCCGACGTACGCGATCGCCCGCAACCAGCTCAACGACTCAGAGTTCTGCGGGCCGACCTTCACCGCCGACGGCAAGGTCCTCTTCGTCAACATGCAGGATCCCGGCCTCACCCTGGCCATCACCGGCCCTTGGGAGAAGTACCTGGGCCAGTAGAGGCAGACCGACCGGTGGGACCAGGCGATCCGCCTGGCCCCACCGGCATCTTCGCGCCACCGTTCGGGCGGCGCCCTCAGGGTTTGCGGGCGACCCCCGCCCAGTAGTAGGCGGCCTGCGGGTCGTCCGGCGCACCGTCGTCCGGCCGCCACGCCATGACGGGCACGATGCCCGGCTCGATCAAATCCCACCCGTCGAAGAACCGCTCCACCTCGGCGCGGGTCCGCGGCACCAGCGTCATGCGGCCCTGGTTCGCGGCGGCGACCGCCGCGCTCATCTGCGCCGGGTTGAAGTCCTGGGTCGGGTGGGTGATCGCCAGGTAGCTGCCGGAAGGCAGGGCCCGCATCAGCGTACGCAGCTTCTCCCCCGGTTCGTCCTCGTCACGCAGCAGCATGAGCACCGCGATGAGGGTGAGCGCCACGGGCTGGCCCAGGTCGAGCGTCTCGGTGAGGCGAGCGTCGGCGAGGATCGCCTCGGGCCGGCGCAGGTCGGCGTGGATGTACTCGCTGCGTCCTTCTGGCGAGCTGATCATAAGCGCCCGGGCGTGAGCCAGCACGATGGGATCGTTGTCGACGTAGACCACGCGCGTCTCGGGCGCCAGTTCCTGGGCGACCTCGTGCAGGTTGGGTCTGGTGGGGATGCCGGTGCCGATGTCGAGGAACTGGCGGATGCCGGCCTGGGTCACCAGGTGGCGGGCGACGCGGTGAACGAACCGGCGGTTCTCGGCGGCCATCATCCGCAGGGTGGGGATCGCCTCGATCAGGGCGGAGCCCATCGCCCGGTCGACGGCGAAATTGTCCTTCCCGCCCAGCCACCAGTCGTAGACGCGAGCCGAGTGCGGCACGGACACGTCCACACCGGACGGCGGGAGATTGTCGGTCGCGTTTCCGGCTTCGCTACGCGTCACGATCGTGTCCCTCCGACAGGCCGGGATTGACCTGCGCAGCTTAGACGATGCCTCGCATTCCGGCGATCCGCGTCCGAGTAGTAGCTGGAGGCTTCCACCTGCACCGGTTGCACCACGACGCCGGCCGCCACGACGGTGAGGACTTCCTGCCAGGTGGCGACTGCGGGTCCGCGTCGCACTTCCGATCCGCCAGCAGGACAATCGCATCCGGGTGCTGGCCGCTGCCGCGCGCGACCATGCCGGCGGGTGGCTGCGTGCCGACCTGGGTGGGCAGCACGCAGCCAAGCACTCAGCGGAGTGTGCCGAGGTCGATGGCCTCGGCCATCGCGCGGTAGCCCGCGTCAGACGGGTGCAGGTGGTCGCCCGAGTCGTACGGCGGGTTGATCCGTTGCGGGTCGGCCGGGTCACGCACCACCGCGTCGAAGTCGACGACGGCGTCGAAGTCGTCACTCGTGCGGATGAACTCGTTCACGGCCTGCCGCACGTTTTCCCGTTCCTCCGTGTAGGAGCGCCATCCCTTGATCGGCGTGATGGTTCCGACGACGACCCGCAGGCCCTGTGCGTGTGCCTGGGCGGCGATCTGCCGCAGGGCGAGTTTCAGGGTTTCCGAGTCGGGGTGTTCGAGGTTGAGGATGTCGTTGACGCCCTCGAGCACGATGACTGTGCGCGCCCCGGACGTGGTCAGCATGTCCCGGGCCAGGCGGGCGAAGGCGTTCGGTCCACCGATCCCGGTTCCGGTGCTGCTGTCCAGGATCCGGTTGCCGCTGATGCCGCTGTTGACCACGCCGAGCGCGGTCGGTCCCGGCTCGGCGGCGAGCCGGTCGGCGAGGATGTCGGGCCACCGCAGGTTCGCATTGATGGTCGACTTGTCCCCGTCGGTGATCGAGTCGCCGAAGGTCACCACCGCGCCGCGGGCGGAGGTGGACCGGACCTCCACGGCTGTCACGTAATACCACGCCGTGGTCGGCTTGGTGAACGCGTTGCCCTGCTCGTCCGCCGCGTGGTCGCCGTCCGCGGTGATGAACGATGTCTGGTACGAGCGCGGGTGCTCGGTCACCGGGCCGGACGGCGCCGGGGTGTAGACGGTCACCAGCAGGTCTCCGTCTGCCGGCACGGCAAGGGAGATCGGGTCGCTGAGCACCTCGCCGCCAGCCGGGATGGTCACCGACGGCGCGCCGCCGAAGGTGAGCTCGCGCATCGTTCCGGCGACCGCGTCCGGTGCGTCGGGCCTGCTCGCCACCGCCAGCGTCGCCCGTCCCATCAGGACCGGCGCCGTGCCGAGCGCGTTGGACAGCCGCACGCGAGCCGCGTCGCCGCCCACGCTGGTGTGCACCACGTTGCGGATCGAGTGGTTCGGCAGGCCCTGGTCGGCACCGGGCGTCGTCCGCGCCATGGCCGTCTGCCAGGTGCCGACCCAGTGGCCGGGCGGGCGGGTGTCAAGCTTGTCCAGGTCAACGACCGCCGCCATCGCCTGGTAACCGGCGTCCTTCGGGTGCAGGTGGTCGCCGGAGTCGTACTCCGCCCGTAACCGGTTCGGCACCGCGGGGTCCCGCAGCGCGACGTCGAAGTCGGCCACCGCGTCGAACGCGCCGCCGCCGCGGATGAATTCGTTGACCGCCTGCCGCACACCTTCCAGTTCCTCGGTGTAGTTGCTCGACCCGCCGAACGGCGTGAGCGTGCCACCGGTGACCCGCAGCCCCTTCGCCTTGACCTGAGCCGCTATCTGGCCCAGCGCCGCGATGATCTTCGACGGCTCGTGGTGCTGCGGCTGGCCGCCGATGTCGTTGATTCCCAACATGACGATCACGGAGCGCGCGCCGGTCGCGGTCAGCACGTCACGGTCCAACCTGGATAGCGCGTTGGGGTTCCAGGTGCTGTTGAGCAACCGGTTCGAGCTGATTCCGGCGTTGAGCACGCCGAGCCGCGTCGGCCCGGGGTCGGCGATCAGTCGGTCGGCCAGGTAGTCCGGCCAGCGGTGATTTGCGTTCCGTGTCGAGTTGTTCCCATCGGTGATCGAGTCGCCGAGGGTGACCACTGCGCCCTCGGCCTGTCCCAGGACGTCCACGCCGCTCACGTACGGCCAGAAGGTGATCGTTTCGATGAACGCCGCGCCGGATTCGTCGGCCGCGTGATCACCGTTCTGCGAAAGGTACGAGGTCTGGTTGGCCAACTGGTGATAGGTCACCGGCCCGGACGGCACCGGGGTGTACACGCTGACCAAGAGGTCGCCATCTTCCGGCACGGCAAGGGAAATCGGGTCGCTCAGCACCTCGCCGCCGGCCGGGATGGTCACCGACGGCGCGCCGCCGAAGGTGAGCGCTCGCATCGTGCCCACGACGGCGTCCCGCGCGTCGGGCGCGTCGGCGACCGCGACTGTCACCACGTCCATCCGCACCGCCACGGTGCCGAGGACGTTGGTCAGCGAGACCCGCACACCCGAACCACCAACGCTGGTGTGCACGACGTTGCGGACGGTCCGGTCCGCATACCCGGTGGGGAGGTTGGGCACGGTGCCGGAAGCCGAGGCCGACCAGGTGCCGACCCAGTCATCCGGCGGTGCCATCGACTGGGCGTCCTGGTCGGCCGCGAAGGCCGGGCTTGTCAGGCCGAGCACCAGCCCGAGCACGGTGCCGGCGGTTTGCGTCATTCTTCGGACGTGGGACATGGGATCTCCTCACGGTCGCGAACGAGTTTGCTACCCCGCCGCCGTCGCGGTCAACAGTTGTCCGGCTTTCTGTCCGGTCGCGACTCAGCTTGTTCGTCGAGTGCGCCACTAGCGTGGAAGGGGTCGATGCAGGTAGATCCCCTTGATGGACTTCATGCAGGAAATGAAGGGGTTGTGGCCCTTCAGCGCCGCCCTGCGGGCGTGCCGTCGAACCGCCTCCTGCCGCACTGGTTGAAGAGCCTCGGGAGGAACGTGTCGGCCAAGCTAGCCCGACAAGCTGCCTCCAAGGGCTTGCGGCACCGGGCGTCAGACGTAGGATGTCCGGCAACGTTTCGTACGTGTGAAGAGAGGTGGGCGCTACGGGCAGTGCTGCGGACGATCCGCGAGCGCAGCAGGTGCGACAACCGGCAGCTCCGGATCCACCGGCCGCTCGACACGAGCACCCCGAGCGGTGACCAGTGGAGGTATCGCATTTCATGACGAGACAACGACACAGCCAAAGGCACCGTCGACTGTTGTCCACCGTGGTGGCCGCGGCGATGGCTGCCGCCCTGCTCACCAGCGGCCCTGCGCACGCCGCCGAGCCGTACCACGAGGAACAGGCGGTCTACACGGCGAACGCGGACGGGTATTCCTGCTTCCGGATCCCGGCGATCGTGAAGGCCACCAACGGGGATCTGCTGGCGTTCGCCGAAGGCCGGATCAACAACTGTGACGACAGGGGTGACATCGACCTGGTCTTGAAGCGGTCCCACGACGGCGGTCGTACGTGGGGGCCGCTGCAGGTCGTGTCGCGCGGCAACGGCGACACGCACGGCAACCCGATGCCGATCGTGGACGAACGGACCGGTCGGGTCGTGCTGTTCACGACCCACAACCCGGGCACCGGAAGCGGTGGCCGCGATCCGTTCCTGCAGGTCAGCGACGATCACGGGGCGACCTGGAGCGCGCCGCGGGAGATGACCGAGCTGATGCTGCCGGAGTGGACGGCCTGGTACGCCACCGGTCCGGTGCACGCCATCCAGCTCAAACGCGGCCCGCATGCCGGGCGGCTGGTGATGAGCGCCAACCATGAGTCCTTCGGCCCCGACGGGCGGCGCATCGCCGGAATCCACCTCGGGTACAGCGACGACGGCGGCGACACCTGGCATCTCGGCGCCAGCGCCGGTGGCGCCGCCGACGACATCTTCGTCAACGAGTCGACGCTGGTGGAGCTGACCGACGGGCGGATCTACGTCAACGTGCGGGAAGCCGGCACGGCTGAGGGCACCCGGGCGTACGCGATCTCCAGCGACGGCGGCGACAGCTACGACGCGCCGTTCCAGATGGTGCCCGAGCTGACGATGCCGGTCGTGCAGGGAGCGTTGCTGCGCCTCACCGCCACCGACGAAGGTGACGCGCGGGACCGCATCCTGTTCTCCGGACCCGCGAACCCCGGTAAGCGTGAGGCCCTGACGATCCGGTCCTCGTACGACGAGGCCCAGACCTGGCAGACCTGGCAGGAAGGCAAGGTCATCAGTTGGGGTCCGGGCGGGTACTCCGACATGGTCAAGATCGGGACCGACCCGGTCGCGGGCCCCGTGGCCGGGGTGCTGTACGAAGGCGGCGTGGCCGCCCTGTACGAGGTGATCCAGTTCGTCAGGTTCAACGAGGCGTACCTCGACACCCCGAACGGTTCGCCGCCGGACCTGCCGCCGCCACCGGCGCCGGGACCGACGACCCCGGACGCGGCACCGCGCTACGACAACACCGCCTACGTGCGCGGCGGCGCGACGCTGACCGAGGGGCGGTACGGCACCGGGATTGCGCTCGACGGCGTCGACGACCACGTGGAGGTGCCGTACAACCCGGACGTCGACCTCGAGGACAACCAGTTCACGATCATGACCTGGTTCCGGTACAGCGAAACCACCGGCAGCATCGTGATCTGGTGGTTCCACCAGGTGGGTACGGGAGCCGCGCAGATCTGGCTGCGGGCCGAACCGGCGAGCAACCGCATCCGGGGTGTCGTCGGCACCGGCCAGGGCGACGCGAACATCACCATCGCGGGCGCATACAACGACGGGCTCTGGCACCACGTCGCCATGCAACGCACGGCGACCCGGGTCACGGTCCTCATCGACGGCGCCACCGTCGCCGACCTGGCCGCTCCCCGCGGCTCGGTGACCACCGGCAAGGAGTTCGGCATCCGCAGCATCTACCTCGGCCGACGGGTCGACGGCCTCAACAACCCGTTCCGCGGCACCCTCGACGAGTTCCGCATCTACGGCCGCGCCCTCACCCCCGAGGAGCTGCGGGATGTCCGGGAACACAACGTCCCGATCGCCGGCCAGCTCCGCCTCCGCCTCCCGTTCATGACCATCAACCCCGAGCAGTAGCCGCAGCATCGGTGCCCCGCCGGCGGTCGAGATGGCACGGCCTGTCGTCCAGCCGGCAGCGCCAGCAGAGGCCGAGCCCGGCAAGCGCCCTCCGCCGGCCACTGCCTGCCCCGGGTCATTCCGGGGCAGGCAGCGGTTCGGGGCGTCGAGCCTGCCTGGCTGCAGGGCAGTGTCAATTCGGACTTGGGGCGAATCCGTCGGCCTGCCAGCGGGCCGCGTCGGCGGGTCTGCTGTCCTCGAACAGCACACCGTCGGACGCGGTGTGGATCCGCACCGCGTCCACGTACACTCCCCGGCCGAGCCACCAGTTGTCGGTGGCGTACCGCCAGCGCACCTGGGAGGTGCCCGCCGGAAGTACCGCGCTGGCCCGGTGCCAGCGACGCCCGACGCCCGCGATCTCGCCGTCGGACTCCCACCCGTCGCTCCCGGCGCTTAGGGTCAGCGTCAGCGGGGTCCAGCCGGCTCCTCCCTCGGCGGTCGTCTCGATCGTCAACCGGTCGCAGCAGTCCTCGGTGTCCCACCACAACGCGAACTCCAGCCGCGCCGGGCCGTCCTGCGGTGCCAGCGGGAGCGTCAACGTCGCGGTGCGGGGCGCACCCGCCTCCGGACCGTTGTCGGCGAACCAGGCGGTGTGACCCTCCGCAGGGCGCACCGCGATCGCACGGGCCAGGTCACCGGCGACCGCGCGGCGGGCCTGCCCGATGTCCGGCGCCCAGGCCCGGGTGGGGTGCACCCGGTTGGTCAGCAGGATGACGAACGCCTCGGTCTCCGGGTCGATCACCAGCGAGGTCCCGGTGAAGCCGGTGTGCCCGACAACCGAGGGACCGGCCATCGCGCCCATGAAGGAGTGGCGATACATGTCGAAGCCGAACCCCCGCTGGGTGCCCGCTCCGAGGTGAGCGTTCCCGTTGGTCCACATGGCCCCCACGCTCTCCTGCGAGAGGATGCGCGTGTTGCCGTAGCGACCGCCATTGAGCAGGGTCTGCGCGAAGACGGCCAGGTCGTGGGCGGTCGAGAAGAGGCCGGCGTGGCCGGCGGTGCCGCCCAACAGCCACGACGTGCGGTCGTGGACCTCACCCCAGATCAGGCCCCGGTCCCCCTCCTGCCACTCGGTCGGCGCGATCCGTGGTCGCAGCGCGGCGGGCGGGTTGTGCATCGTGTCGCGCAGGCCCAGCGGCTGGCTGATCCCTTCACGGACGAGTTGGTCGAGCGGCTTGCCGGTGACCCGCTCCAGCACCTTGCCGACGACGATCATCGACAGGTCCGAATAGAGGTAGCTGGTGCCGGGCACGGCCCGGGCCGGTACGGCGTAGATCGCCGCCAGCCGTTGCGCCACCGTGGGGTACGGGTTCAGGTTCAGCCCGGCGGGCAGACCGGCGGTGTGGGTGAGCAGGTGCCGGAGGGTCACAGCCTGCTTGCCATTGCTGGCGAACTCGGGCATGTACCGGGCGACCGAAGCATCGAGCTCGATCAGGCCGCATTCGACCAGTTGCATGGTGACGACCGCGGTGAACAGCTTCGAAATCGAGGCCATGTCGAAGAGGGTGTCTTCGCGCATCAGGATCCAGTCGCCGCGCGGCAGTTCGGCACCGCCACTGCCGGCGTAACGCAGGGCGTGCCCGCCAGCGGTGTGCTCGACGATCACGCCGCGGCGGGCGGCCAGCGCGACGAATCCCGGGTAGGACGGGTACGGACGGCCCGGCCCCGGCTGAGTGAACGTGGCCGCGTCGGGCGCGATCCGGGCGACATCCTCGGCCAGCAGCCCGGCCTGCTGCGGAGTGCCGTACTGCAACGTCCGGCCGACGTGGACCGGATGGTGGTCCGGTTCTTCCGCCCGAGCCGGAGATCCGAGCAACGACGCCGCGAGTGCGGCCACGACGAGGGCGGGCGCGAGTCGGCTACGCCGCACCGTTCTCTCCCCTGGTCACGGTCAGGTCGGCGACCACGGGCAGGTGGTCGGAGGCGATGGTGTACGGCACGCGGACCGACCGCACGGTGACCCTCGGCGAGCCGGCGATGTAGTCGATCCGCCGGTCCGGCGCGCTCGCCGGGTAGGTCATCTCCGGCCCGGAGCCGCCTACCAGCCAGGCGTCCGTGACGTGCTCCCACAGCGGAGCCAGTTCCGGCGCGTACGGCCGGGCGTTGAGGTCGCCGAGCAGGAGCTGTCGCTGCCCCTGGTCCTCGGACATGATGCGCAGCATGTCGGCCACCTGCAACCGCCGGACGCTGGGATCGCTGCGGTAGTCGAGGTGGGTGTTGTAAACGTGGACATGGGCGCCGGCGACGTTGACCACGACCTCCGGGAAACCGGGCGCCGGCTCGGGCTCCGGGTTCGGCACCTGCGTCGAGAGCCGGGTGATCGAGTGGTTCTCGGCGTACAGGATCGGATAGCGGGAGAGGATCGCGTTGCCGAACTGGCGGCGCGGCTGACCCTCGGCGAGCGGGTCGAGATCGTAGATGGGCCCGAAGAACACGTTCATACCGAGCCCGTCGGCGATCTCGGTGGCCAGGTCACGCCACTGGCTGCGGGCGCTCCAGTGCACGTCGACCTCTTGCAGACCGATGATGTCGGCGTCCAGCGCCGTCAGCGTCTCAATCTGACGGGCAACGTCGAAGCCGCGGTCCGCGCCAGCGCCCGCCGCGATGTTGTAACTGGCCACCCGCAAGTCCACCAACCGCGCCGCAGGTACCACGGGCTCGGTGTCGTCAGCGCGCACGGCCGCGGGCATCGCCACGACCAAGGCTGCCGTCACGGTACCGAGCAGCAATCGCGCGAGGGATCGCGCCGGCCGCCACCGTTCGCCGAGACGGGTGAGCACGCTACGTGGTCGCATGGGGTCTCCTCTCCAGCGGCAGACCAGCGCTGTAACTTGGTTACCTGCATGCGCTGGCCTCAGAAGGTTTCCTACATGGATCGGCGAACGCGAAGCAGAATCCGTTACCGCGCGGCGAACTCTCGGTCGACAGGCCGGCCCGGGCGTGGCCGTGGTCAGTGAAGCGGGGCGGCGGCAGCGTGATGACCCGCTTCACAGGCCGGCACGCGGCTTGTCGACCACCAGTAGCTCATCGCGTCGACTACGTGCTTGCCGCGCAACGCCTCGGCGGGGATGCTGCGGTGACTGCCCAGCGGGAGGGCGCGAACGAAGCCCTGCGTTGCCTGACACGGCGACTGTCCGACCTGGTCTACAAGCAGATGGTCAACGATGCGAAGGCGGCCAGGACGGGCCCGGGAGGACAACGGGGAGCGGCTCTGCAATCCAGCGCGGCTGACCCAATCCCCGAGGCCAGCTCTTCGGAACAGTCACTTCCCGGACCCGCCGAGACCCACCCTAGAACACCCCTTCCCGCCGGCGCTTGTCATGGAGGGGAGCCATGAGCGGACGTCCGCTCTGCGGATGCGGTCATCTCGTCCAGCCTGAGATGCTCGGCGCAGGGGCGATCGACCACCGGAGGGTTACGTTGAGCCGATATCGGTATGGCGCTTCTAGAGGCCTTGGTGCAAGCCGGCGGCTATGAAGACCTCTGCATCAACCTGGTGCCAGTCCACGCCCGGCTGGAGGATCGGGACTGGGATCGCTGACTGTCCCACTCGCAGCAGATCAGCAAGCCGCCGGACTTGGTGTGCGGCCCGGAGGGGTCGCCTTGTTGGAGATCGTGCTGTCGGTGGTCCGGAAGCGCTGCTGGGTGTCGGTTCCGAAGAGCAGGATGTGCGACGTACTTGGCCCTCCGATGACGCAATCAGGCGGTCACCGTGGTGGGTGTGTCGAGGCCGGGGTTGTGGTGAGCCAGTTGGCCGCGAGTTCGGTGATCTGGGCAGCGCCGTGGTCACTGAGGTGGATGTGGTCCACGAACAGTGTTCGGTCGCCGCTGCGGGCCACCTGGTCCCAGCTACGCCGGAAGGTGTAGTGCTGCACGGCTGCCCAGAGGGCCAGCCCGAAGCTGAAGGCGTAAGGCTGATGGTGATCTTGGGGAACAAGCAGCAGGGCCATGCGTTCGTGGACGGGTAGGTAGTCGACGGCGGCGGCTTCTGCGGTCTGTCTGATGGCGGCGTTGTAGCCCGCCAACTTCTGGTTGATGCCGGTGGTCAGGTCCTCGCCGAGCGGTGGCAGGGAGGCCAGCGCGATTCGCGCGTCCGTCTGGGCCTGGATGCGGTCGACGATCGCGGTGAGGTTGTCTCGGTACTGCGCGACGGGTACCCCGTTGCGGACATCGTTGGTGCCGACGAGGATGGTGACGGCGGTCGGTCGACAGGCCACGATGTCGGTGTCGACTCTGCTGAGCAGGTCGGCGGAGGTGTTGCCGTTGACACCGGCGTTGACGAACGTGTAGCCGCTGAGGTCCGGCCGATTGCGCAAAGCGCCGACCCAGTCGCCGCCGAGGGTGCCCTGGGTGATGCTGGCTCCGGCGGCAACCACGACCGGCGGGGCGTCCGGGGCTGTTTCGGCGCGGCAAGCGTCGGCGGGGCTGTTCTGCGGGGAGCGGACGAACGCGAGATATCCGGCCGGAGCGGTCACGCCCACGGTGACGGCGAGTACGAGAGAGGTCGGCAGGACGACTCGCTTGAGGAGCTTGGCGCGGCGAGTGGTCATCGGCTGACCGCCACCGTCGCGTGCACCGTACGTCCGTCGGTGAGGCAGCGCAGGAGTTGATCGGCGAGGTCCGCTCGGGAGATCCGGTTGCCGCCGCGCAGGTTCCGGTTGAGCGCGGTCCGGTGGCGGCCGGTGCGTTCGCCGTCGGTGAGCATGGGTGGCCGGACGATCGTCCACTCCAGGTCACTGGTACGGACCAGTTCTTCCATGCGGCGCATGTCAGCGAAGGCGTGCGTGAGTACTCGGCCGAGGATCGGCTTGACGAGGTACCGGGTGATCAGCCTGCGCGTGCCGTGTTGTCGCATGGCGGCGACGATCGCTGCGGCGCTGTCGGTGCAGACGCTTGTCGGTGCCCGGCCGTCGCGTGAGCCGACCGCGGAGACGACGGCGTCGCGGCCGGCGATGGCCGCGCCGATCGCGGTGGGATTCATCAGATTCCCTCGTACGACCGTGACCGCCGATGTGTCGGCGGGCAGCCGGCTGGGATCACGGACCACGACGATGCCCGTTCCGCCCGTTGCGCCGAAGACAGCGAGGTTCATTTGAACTCCCGGTTGGTGAGTACTTACTAACCACTATTGTTAGTGGGCACTCACTCGCGAGTCAAGGAGAAGGCTTGAGCACCCGCGACCGGATCATCACCGCCGCCGCCGAGGTCATCCGTGACCGGGGACTGGCCCGGGCGACCACCAAGGAAATCGCCCGGGCGGCCGGCTACTCCGAAGCCGCGCTGTACAAGCACTTCCGGGACAAGACCGACATCTTCCTCGCGGTGCTGGGCGAGCGCGGCCCCACCACCCTCAGCGCCGTCCTCGGCCACCTGCCGGAGCGGGTCGGCACCGAGCCGGTCGAAACGGTGCTACACGACGTAGTGGTCGCCGCAGCCGACTTCTACGATCAGGGCTTCCCGATGGCCGCCTCACTCTTCGCCGAACCCTCCCTGCTCGCAGCGCACCGCACGGCACTACGCGAACGCGGCGCCGGCCCACAGGCGCCGAGCCGAGCACTGACCGCCTACCTGACGGCGGAACAACGACTCGGCCGGCTCGAACCGGACATCGACGCCGCGACCGCAGCGGGCATGCTGCTCGGCGCCTGCCTCCAACGCGCCTTTCTCAGCCACTTCACGGAAGTCGAGGAAACGGCCGACGTCGACACCTTCGCCACCGCTCTCGTCGACACCCTGCTAACCGGACTTGCCTCCAAGCCGACCTGAGGCACACGCCGCACACCACTTTCGGCATGACAGTGCGCCGCGGCCCACACAGTGAGCTGCTCAGGTGCGGTCTTCAAACGGTGCGGGCGAACCCGGATTCTCCAAGGAACGCCGTCTCGACCCGCAGATCACCATCGGGCTGCTCACCGACGCGGCCGGGTTTCCGTTGATGGTCAACGCTTTGAGGGCGACAAGGCCGAGACCGCCACGATGCTGCCGGTGCTCGAAGTTCCTTTATGACCGCCCACCAGCTCCAGGACGTGACCGTCGTGGCGGACGCGGGGATGATCTCGGATGCGAACAAGCGGGCCATCGAGCAAGCGGGGTTGTCGTTCATCCTCGGGGCGAAGATCGGCGAGGTGCCGTATGTCGTCGAGAAGTGGCGCCACGACCATCCCGATGAGCAGATCCCGGATGGGCACATCTTCACCCAGCCGTGGCCAGCAGGCCCGACCGACAAACGCCGCGACCAGACGATCTTCTACCAGTACCGGGCCGAGCGTGCCCGCCGGACCCTGCGCGGCATCGACGAGCAAGTCGCCAACGCCGAGAAGGCTGTCGCGGGCAAGGCACCGGTCAAGCGCAACCGGTTCATTCATCCGCACCGCCCGCCGCTGCCGCACCATCCAGATCCAGGCCGGCGAACACACCCTCACCGCCCCCGAGCCGCTACCCGACGACCTCCACCGAGCCCTCGCAGCCATCCACAACCGCGCCGGAAGTACGCACTAATTTGAGCCCACTCAGGTCAGAATGTGGCGATCGGGTTGACCGGGCTGCCGGACGTACCGGCGAAGCGGACCGGCGCGACTGCGAGGTGGAAGTCCCACTGGCCGAGCTCGGCAGCCGTCGTCGCGCACACCTCCAGGTCGCAGTTGTCGAGCAGCCACAGACCCATCGCGACAAGGCTCACGGCGTGAACCGGCATCAAGACGTCTTCGTACCCCGACGGTTGAACGTCCTGGGGGGTGTCAGCGCCGATCAGCGCGACCTCCCGTTCATGCAGCCACGGCAGGCAGGACGCGTGCCAGCCGGCCTGCGTGAAACCGCTGGCCGCACCGGCCTCGTGCCGGACGCGGCCATAGCCGGTCCGCAGCAGTACCGCATCGCCGGACCGCACCCGCACACCCTGGCGACGCTCAGCCTCCTCCAGATCGTCGGGAAACACACCCTGCCCCGGTTCCAACCACGGCACATCACGGACTCTCGCAATATCCAGCAAGACACCACGCGTGACGATCCCGTTCGCCGCCGCCGTGACGGCCGCCCACCCCGATCCCGTTGCGGCGTCGACCAACGAGTGCGACCGCCCGTTGTACATCATGCCGTCCCAGAAGATGTGGCACGGCGAGTCGACGTGGGTGACGGTGTTGCCGTGAAACGTGATGCCCAGCCGCTCGGACGAAAAGCCCCAGCGCCGGTCGGCGCGGAATCCGGGCACCGGCATGTCCTCGGCACCCGGCATGTCGGCGGCGCACGGGCACGTCGTCGTCGACCGCTCCATCTCGTCCGGTACGGCAACCTCCCATGCGCACGACACGCTCCTGCCGTGGCGCACGGCCCGCGCAGCCGCCAGCCGGACGTCGTCGGTAATGTGGTTCAGAGTCCCGAGCTCGTCGTCGTCGCCCCACCGTCCCCAGTTCGACAGCGTGTTGAAGTACCCGAGCACGTCGTGCTGTGTGGGCATCGGTCGCCCTACCGTCATCCCAGCATCGACTCCTCCGGTCATGCGGTTCGAGGCACCGCAGGTAGGGTATCCCGCCCTCTCCTTGACATGCCAAGGCCCGCTGAACTGGCCTGACACTAGTCCGCACCGCCCCGCCGCTACCGCACCATCGAAATCCCGGCCGGCAACCACACCATCACCGCCGCCGACCCACTACCCGACGACCTCCCCACATGGCTACAGCTCCTCGCTCGAAGATCTGGTGTGGGTACTGCCGGCCGGGCCGCCGGGGTCAGCAGCGGACGAAATGGTGGCGACGGCGCAGGAGCACGGCCAGCATGGCGGCCAGCATGAGGACGTGAGTGGCGATCATGAACGTCGTCGATCCGATGACCCCGGCCCACACGAGGGGCACCAGCGCGACGGGCAGGTACATGGCCGCGCACATCTCGAGCGTCGCGGCCCAGGGGTGGCCGCGGACGCGCATCCAGACGGCCATGCCGATCGCCATGTCGGTCGCCATCAACAGGTACCCGGCGCCGGGATGCTCGGCGAACGCGACGGTGAGTCCGATGGACGAGCGGAAGACGCCGATCACCATCATGCCGACGGTCATCGCGACGACCATCTCGACGTAGTGGCGGACCAGCGGGCGTACGACGCGCGCGGATCCGAGGTGACTGTGCGCCCGCCGGGCGGGATTGGTGGTTGCCATGAAGCCACCGTGCGCGGCGGGTCGCCGTCGAGGCGACGCTCGGCCGGCTGTTGGTCCGAATACTTGGGCTGGCTGTCCTACGGACATGTCGCCTGTGGGCGGCGCGGCCCGTAGCGTGGCACCGTGGGGACCACACGTCGCGTCCTGGTCGTCGGCTATCCCGCGGCCGAACTGCTCGACATCGCCTGCGTGACGGCGTCCCTGCAGATGGCCAACTACCTGCGGCGACGTGCGATCTACGGGCTCCGGCTGGCCTCGCCGGGCGGCGCTCCGATCCGTACCGCGGCCGGGCTGGTGGTGAACGCCGAGATCGCGCTCGAGCGGGCTCGCGGTCCGTTGGACACGCTCGTCGTCTCCGGCGGGATCGGCTACGTGGACGCGATGCAGGACGAGCGCCTCGTCGCCCACGTCCGTCGACTCGGCCGGGAGGCGCGCCGGGTGGCGTCGGTCTGTACCGGCGCCGGCGTGCTGGCCGCGGCGGGTCTGCTCGACGGACGGCGGGTGGCGACGCACTGGCACCACGCGGCGTACCTTCAGCGGCGGTTTCCGCACGTGGAGTTCGACAGCGATCCGATCTTCATCGCCGAGGGCGACGTGTGCACGTCGGCGGGCGTGACCGCGGCGCTGGACCTCACGTTGGCGTTCATCGAGGCCGACGAGGGTCCGGCGCTGGCCAGAGACGTGTCGCGCCACCTGGTGACCTACCTCCAGCGGCCCGGCAACCAGGCGCAGATGAGCATGTTCACGGCGCCGCCGGCGGTCAGGCACTCCCTGGTGCAGAACACCGTCTCGCACATCTCGTCGCACCTGCACGAGGACCTCTCCGCAGCGACGCTGGCCCGGCGCGCCGGGGTCAGCGAGCGGCACCTCGCCCGGCTGTTCAGTATGGAGATCGGCGTGACACCGGGCCGGTTCGTACGGCGGGCCAGGGTGGAGGCGGCCGCGCACCTGCTCACCGGGACCGACCTGACGGTGGAGGCGATAGCGGGCCGCTGCGGCTTCGGGACCGTCGAGGCGCTGCGCCAGGCGTTCGTCGGCACCTACGGCGTCTCACCGTCGCACTACCGCGCCACCCAGTCCACGTCCGCTAACCGCACGGACGCCGCGACATCGGGTCGGGGATCCCCGTAGCGCGTCGTCCGTGCCGCGACCATGGTTTGCGCCCTGGACCGCCACGTCCCGGTCGCCGGCCGCGGTCGCGTTCCGCTCCCCCGGGTCACTCGCCTGTCGGTCCCGCCGTCCCGGGCGGGCCCGCGAGCACCGTGGGGACGAACTCCAGCAACTGGAGCCGACCGTCGAACGTCCGGTTGGCGACCGTCTCGAGGGCGACGTCGGGCCATCCGTCGTAGATCCGCTCCCGACCGGAGTTCCCCGTGACCACCGGGAAGACGACCACGCGGAAGCGATCGACCAGCCCGGCTCTGATCAGCGACCGGCACAGGGTGAGGCTGCCGATGGTGCGCATCGAGGTCGCACCGTCCTCCTCCTTCATCGACCGCACGGTCTCGACCGGGTCGGTGTCGACCACGCGGGAGTTGGCCCACGACAGCGGCGCCCGCAGCGTCGACGAGAACACGACCTTGGGTCTGGCGGTCAGGTCCGCGAGGCCCGCGTCGTCGGAGTCGGCGGCGAACCCGGACATCAACCGGTAGGTGTTCGCTCCCATCAGGACGATGTAGTCGTCGTCAGCCTGCCGACCGAGCCACTCGAGGTACTCGGGCCCTTCGAGGCCCCAGAACCCCGGCCAGCCCTCGGCGGCGCCGTAACCGTCCAGTGAGGCGATGAAGTCAACCATCAGGTCTGACACGTCGATCTCCCTTCGCGACGTATGGGATCAGCGCACGACGCCGTACCGCACGTGGACGGCATACGGCGAGTTGTGGACCGAAAGGATCTTGAGGTCGATGTCGCGGTCGAAGCCCTCGAAGAGCCGCTTCCCGCTGCCGAGGACGACCGGCGCGGTGGTGATGCCGAGTTCGTCGACCACCCCCGCCCCGAGCGCCTGGCGGATGATGTGGGCGCCCCCGCCGATGGCGACGCCGCCGTCACCAGCCGCCCGACGGGCCTCCGCCAGCGCCTCCTCGAACCCGTCGACCATGATGAAACCGGTGCTCGGGTCGGGCTGGTCCGCGGTGCGGTGGGTGAGCACGACCATGGTGCCGCCGAACGGATTCCGGCCGCCCCAGGCGCCGGCGCTGTCGTACATGCCCCGGCCACACAGGCCGGCGCTCGTTCCCTCGAGCAGCGCGTCGTAGTAGGCACGGTCCGCGTCGGTCATGCCGGCGCCGGGTTCGCGCTCCGTCTCGTAGGTCCACGGGCCGCCCATCACCCAGTAGTGGAGCCGCTCGCCGCCGACGCCGAGCCCCTGGCCCTCGCGATCGTCGGGACCGGTGACGTAGCCGTCCAGTGACACCGTGATGGCGGCCTTCACCGGGCCTCGCCGCTCGGTGGTGCTCATAATTCCTCCTCTGAGGGATATCGGAGACGTCGGACCTGCCAGAGACTGTCGCTGGCGCTGGACTCCTCGGCCCGCCTCGTCGAGCTTGGGTCAGAGTGAGGCACGGGGCCATTGATTCGAGGTCCCTGTAATTGTCACGGGTGGTGCCCGCCCGCGACGGCGGTTCACGCCCGGCCGCGGGACGTGGCTCTCGACGCCGCACGCCGGCCCGCCACTGAGGCAGACTGGCCGCGTGGTGCTGCGCATTGCGATGACCGCTGACACTTTGGGCCGGTCGAGGTTCGCGGCCTCCCCGGTGCACGAGGTGATCGACACCGTACGGCTGCGCGAGCACCACCCGGCGCCCCATGCCCGCATCTGGTACCTGCGCGCCAAGGAGCGGATGCCCAGGCGACTCCGGGAGGTCCTCGAAGCGCTCGTGCCGATCGACCACGGCTACAGCCCGGACTTCCTGAGCCCGGTGCCGACGCGCGGGACATCTGTCGAGGCGATGGTCGAACAGATCGCGAGCACGGCCCCCGAGGTGGTCGACCACCATCTCGACATCGGGCTACGCGGCCGGACGGTCCGCAGCGACGTCGCGGGAATGTTCGCCACCCGCACCGAGTACGAGCAGTGGCGACGGCCTGCCCCGGCGGTGCTGGACGACCTGGTGAGGCGTGGGCCCCGGGTGGTGGCGGCCGTGGCCGCCGAGGCGATCGGGACCTTCTTCGACGTCGCCGTGCGGGAGGACTGGCCAGCGGTCCGCGGCGTGCTGGACGCGGACATCCGACGCCGCGGCGACCTGTCGGCCGCCCGCGGTGCGGTGGCGATGCTCGAATCGCTGGGGCCCGGGCTGTCCTGGCAGGAATCCGGCATCTCGCTCGATCGGCGATACGACGGCACCATCGACTGGGCGCACGACGGGCTGCTGCTGGTACCGACCACCGCGCATGTCGGCCCGGTGCAGGTCGCGGCCGAGCGCCCGCTGACGCCGATGCTGGTGTACCGAGCCGACGACATCGCCCGGTTGTGGGTGCGGCGCCGCGACGACCCGTCACGTGCCGTGGCGGACCTGATCGGCGGCACCCGGGCGGCGCTGCTCACCGCCCTGACCGAGCCGAGGTCGACCGGAGAGCTCAGCCGGGAACTGCACTGGACCGAGCCCACCGTGTCGTATCACCTGCGGGTTCTCCTGGCCGCCGGGCTCGTGGACCGCAACCGGCGCGGACGCCGGGTCCTGTACCAGCGCACGCCCCTGGGGTCGTCACTGCTCGCCGCGCCGAAGAACGCCAGCGTCGCCCGCCGCTGACCGACCCAGGTGTGCAGCTGCGGCGACCAAGGATCGCTGGCGTCGGCAGCGGGCCGGGGCCAGCGAGGCCGAGGGCGTGGGCAGGACCAGCTCCAGCAGATCGTCCAGGCGGATCAGGATCAGCGCACCGAGCGATCCGGCTGCCACGCCGACCAGCACACCGGCCACCGCGAGCGGATGCATCCGCGCGACCGCGACCGTCACCAGGGCGGCCGCGGCCACCGCCAGCTGGAGTGCGTTGCGCACGACGTGCCGCCGAGCGTCCATAGAAGACGGCGAGTCAAAGCCAGCCGCGGTCGCGGGCCTGCCACCCCAGCTGCATCCGCGACCGCGAGTTGGTCAGCTCCATGAGGTGCTGCACCCGGCGGACCACCGTGCGGCGGCTCACGCCCAGCCGCGCGCTGACCGCCTCGTCGGTCAGGCCGGCGACGAGCAGGGACAGCAGGTGCCGGTCGGCGGCGGAGACCGCCGCGGCGGCGGCGAGGTCGGCGGAGTCGGCCACGGACAGGGGCGTGGCCTGGTTCCAGACGGTCTCGAAGAGCGCGATCAACGCGTCGAGCAGGCCACACGGGTGCACCAGCAACGCCGCGTCGTGCGCCGCCTGCGTCCACGCCAGCGGCAGCAGGGCCAGCTCCCGATCGGCGACGGCGAGCTTGGTCGGTAGGCCGTGCGCCAGTCGCGCTTGCTCGCCCTCCTGGACATGGACGACGACGCTCGCCACGAAGCCGGGGTCGGTCAGGGCATCCACGTCGTACACCGCCCGGTAGGTGATCCCGGCGGCCTGTCGTTCGAGCTGCTGCCGGTTGACGTCCTTCGGCACCGCGTACGGCGGCGCGACCAGCACCCGCATCTGCTGACGGGCGGTACGTTGCAACCGGTCGAAGGCCTGCGCGACCGCCGCCCGGCCGGACACGATCTCGATCAGCTCCTCGGTACGCCGATTGCTGGCCCGGCTGCGCGCCTCCTGCGCGAGGCGGTGGGCGGCCGCCCGTACGCCCTCCAGCTCCTCCTGGCGGCGGCGGACCTGCTGTTCCACCGCCAGCTCCGGGGGGACCGGAACAACCCGCTCCTCGGGGGCCGGGGTGTGGTGCACGAAGCCCTTGCGTTGCAGGGAGAGCACCGCGCGGCGCACCTGGGCGGGGGTGAGTCCGGTCCGGGTGGTCAGCTGTGTCAGCGTCGCACCGCCCTGGCGGACCAGTGCGAGGTAGGCCGCCTCCTCCGCCGCGCTCAGCCCCGCCGGTCCAAGCACGATCGTCCTCCCTGGCGCATCTGGGCCATGTCACAGCTGCGCTGACTCTAGATCCTTTACCGGCCCGCTGACGAGGTGTGACGCTGCCTGCCGTACGGCCGGCACGTCGAAGGGGCCTCGTGTTCAGCTCGTTACGCAAAGTGCTCGCCGCGGCGATGGCCGCGGTCACCGTGGTCGCCGCGGCGTCATCAGCCGCGACGGCCTTCGCCGCTGACGCAGATGCGCCAACCACTGCCCCCGGCTCGGTCTACACCGTCACGCTGATCAACGGTGATGTCGTCCGGCTCACCCGGTTCGCCGACGGCCGGCAGGAGGCGACCATCGACGACCGGGGCAGACCCGCCCGGCACGGCTTCCGACTGTCCCACCGCGACGGTGACGTCTACGTGGTGCCGGACGAGGCGGTACGGTACGTATCCGCCGGCCTGCTGGACGAGGCGCTGTTCAACGTCACGGACCTCGTCGCCGAGGGCTACCACGACGCGGCCAGCTCGACCCTTCCGCTGCTCGTGGCCGGGGTGCCCGCCACCGCCGGCGCCCGGGCAGCGGTTCCGGACACCCCGCCCGGCGCCACCCGGACCCGGGTACTGCCCAGCATCGGCGCGGTCGCGGTCACCGGCCGCAAGACGCAGGCGCGGGCACTCTGGACGGCGCTGACCACCGGGCCGCGTACCCTCGCCGCCGGCGAACGAAGGGTCTGGCTGGACCGGCGGGTCCGCGCCGACCTGGTCGACAGCGTGCCCCAGATCGGCGCGCCGTCCGCGTGGCAGGCCGGATACGACGGGCGGGGCGTCACCGTGGCGGTGCTCGACAGCGGCTACGACCCCACCCACCCCGACCTCGCCGGCCGGGTGGCCGCCACCGCCGACTTCACCACCGAGGGCGGTGCGGCGGTCGACCGGTTCGGGCACGGCACGCACGTCGCCGCGACCGTCGCCGGTAGCGGAAAGGCCGGCCGCGCCGGTGGCAGGGGCGTGGCCCCGGGCGCCCGGCTGCTGGTCGGCAAGGTCCTCGACGACTCCGGCTCCGGCGACCTCTCCTGGATCATCGCCGGCATGGAGTGGGCGGTACGCCAGGGCGCCCGGGTGGTCAACCTCAGCCTCGGCGCGCCGTCGTACGGCGGCCCGGACCCGGTCAGCGAGGCCGTCGACGCGCTGAGCGCCAGCTCGGACACGCTCTTCGTGGTCAGCGCCGGCAACTCCGGCCCCGGGCCGCAGACCGTCGGCACGCCCGGCATCGCCACCGCCGCACTGACCGTGGGCGCGGTGTCCAAGCAGGACGCCCTCGCGGACTTCTCCAGCCAGGGCCCGCGCCTCGACGACGGCGCGGTCAAGCCCGAGATCACCGCACCGGGTGTCGGGATCGTGGCGGCCCGGGCAGCGGGCACCTCGCTCGGCCAGCTCGTCGACCAGTCCTACACCGCGATGTCCGGCACCTCCATGGCGGCACCGCACGTGGCCGGCGCGGCCGCGCTGCTCGCCCAGGCCCATCCCGACTGGCGGCCCGAACAGCTCAAGGCCGCGCTGGTCAGCAACGCCGAGCCGGTCGGCACGGCGCCGGTCTGGGCGCAGGGCGTCGGCCGGATGGACGTCCCGGCGGCGCTGGGCCAGACCGTCCAGGTCGACACCGCCAACGTCGTACTCGGGCAGGTCCCGGCCGGGTCCGACCCGCGCAGCGCCGACGTGGTGTACCGCAACACCGGCCGAAATCCCGTCACCCTCGACCTGGCCGTGGCCGCCACCGACACCGGCGCCACCGGCCGGGCTGCCGCGCTGACCGTCACGCCGGCCCGGCTGACCATCGCCGCCGGTGGGCGGGCGACGGCAACCGTACGTCTGGACACCGCGGCCACCAGGCCGAACCAGTACGCCGGGGTGCTCACCGCGACCGCTGCCGGACTACGGCTGCGGACCCCGGTCGGCCTCAGCGTGACGCCGCCGGCGCACACCCTCACCATCGCGGCGACCAACCGCGACGGTCGCCCGGCCACCGGATTCCCCGACCGGGCGGAGCTGTGGAACCTGGACACGGGCGCGCAGTACTACGGCTTCTTCGCCGACGGCCGGGCGACCGTGGAGCTGCCCGCCGGCCGGTACTCGCTGATGGCGCTCGTGCACAGCCTGGACGCCAGCGGCACCGAGAAGGACGTCACCGTGGCCGGCGACCCGGAGCTGCTCGTCGACGCGGACCGCACCGTGCACCTCGACGCGCGCGCCGGCAACGAGATCCGCATGGACGTCGCGGACCCGACCGTGATCGGCCGCGGCGCCATCTCGTGGCAGCGCACCGCCGGGAGCCGGTCGAACCTGTCCGGCTGGGCGTTCAACCCGTGGAACGTCCGGCGGGTCTACGCGGTACCAACCCGGCCGGTCGCCACCGGCACATTCCAGTTCTTCAGCCGGTGGGACCTGCGCGCCCCCGAGCTGACCGCCGAGGTGACCGGCGCCGGCGGTTTCCGCCTGACCCGCCCGCTGCCGCTGGAGTACGCGCCGGTGCTCGACGGCACCCGCACGCTGCCGCTGGTCGACGGCGGCGACGGCCGGCCGGCCGGGCTGGGCGCCGCCCGCGGCGCGGCGCTGCTGCTGCGGTACGTCGGCGACGAGGCGGTCGCGGAGCAGCTGCGGGCCGCGGCCGCGGCCGGTGCCGTGGTGGTGCTCTTCGCCCCCGACGGGCCCGGGAAGATCTACCCGAGCGGCCACGGTTCACCGGTACCGGCCTACCAGGTCGAGTACGCCGACGCCCAGCGGCTGCGCGAGCGGTTGGCGGCCGGGACGGTGACGGTCAACCTGACCGGCGCGCCGCACAGCCCCTACCACTACGACCTGCTGCTGGCCGAGTCGGACCGGATCCCGGCCGACCTGCACTACACCGCGAAGGAGCTGGCGCTGGCCACCGTGGACAGCGAGTTCCACCAGCACGCGCCGGAGATGCGCGCGCTGGACTCGAGGGCCGGCTACCCGGACGGGGTGACCGTCGCGTTCGGCTTCAACCGGTCGCTGACCGCTGGGCAGCGGCGTACCGACCACGTCAACACCGGCGGGGTGCTCTGGCGCGCTCAGGCCACGGCCGAGGGCGAGAACCGGCAGGGGACCCAGGGCACCATGTACGGTCCGCTGCGGGCGTACCGGCCCGGTGAGCGGACGCGGGAGGTGTGGTTCCCGGCCCTGACCCGGCCCGCCGTCCCGGCGGGTGCGCCTAACTACCCGTACGGGACACCGGTCAACCGGTGGCACGACACCATCCGGGTTGCCGTGCCGCAGTACGCCGACGGCGCCGTCACGGCGTACGGCTGGATCGACGGCGGCTCCGACCGGGCCCGGTTGACGCTGCGCTGCGGCGACCAACTCGTCGGCACCACCACTGGGTCGTCGCAGCAGTTCACGGTCGGCCCGGGCAACCGGACCTACCGCCTGACCCTGGACGTCACTCGCGACCGGTTCCCGGAACGGGTCTGGTGGACCACCTCGACCGCGACCTCCACCACGTGGACGTTCCGCTCCGGGCGGCCCAGGGGCGAGAAGCCGCAGGTGCTCGCGCTGCCGCAGCTCCACTACGACATCCGGACCGACCTGTCCAACGCGGTCCGCGCGGATCAGCCGTACCCGCTGTCGCTCACCCCGGGCTACCAGCCGGGCGCGACCGGGCCCGGCCGGTTCGAGGTCACGGTGTGGGTGTCGTACGACGACGGCGCCCACTGGCGGAAGGCGCCCGCCCGAGGCACCGGAAAGGTGACGGCGACCATGCCGGCGGCGCCGGCGGACGCGCGGTTCGCCACCGTCCGGGTCATCGCCACCGACCGCGCCGGCAACCGCATCGACCAGACCATCACCCGGGCCTGGAAGGTGCTGCCCTGACCTCACCCGTCGGACGGGCCGGCCGCGTCACCGCGGCGGTGCGGGCCCGACCGGCACCGTGGACAGCGTTGCTCCGGTCGCCGTCCACGGCCGGCGGTGCCGGGCGACCCCACCCTCGTCGCCCGGCACCGCCCACCCGTCCGACATCGTCGGATCCTGCCGCCGCCGCTTCGGTGGGCGGCGCCGAACCGCCGTGGTAGCTGGGGTGAACAGGTCCTGCTGGTCGTCACCGGCCCACGCCACGTGGCCGTCCGGCCGCAGCAGCACGGCGGGGGCGTCCATTCCTCGCTGACGTCGATGACGTGGTCGACCCGGTCCGACCAGCCCGCCACCGACAGCTGCCCGGTCTGGTCGATCAGCAGTCCGCGGCCGCCGCGCGTCAGCGCGTAGCGGCGCCACCGCTTCGGCCGCACGTCCCGCATCCGCCGGCCGAGCAGGTCGTGGCCTTCGCCGAAGTCGTAGCGGACCGGCATCGCGCTGGACCCGTACCGTGGGGTGGCTACCATCGGGAGAATGTCGATCACGGCCCGTACGGTGCGGCTGCTCATGCCGGTGGCCGCGCTGTTGTTCCTGGGCCTCGCACTGCTGATCCGCGTCGTTGACGACGGGGCACTGCGGCAGTACTCGGGCACCGCGCTGTACGCGTCGATGGTCTGGGCCGGGGTGCTGTTCCTGTGGCCGCGGATGGCGCCGGTGCCGGCCGGGACGGTCGCCACCGTGTTCTGCTGGGTAGTGGAGTGCGCGCAGCTGACCGGGGTGCCGGCCGAGCTGTCGGCGCGGAGCGTGGCGGCGAGGCTGGCGCTGGGTGTGCAGTTCGACCCCGTCGACCTGGCCTGGTACCCGGCTGGCGTGGCTCCCCTGATGGTGCTGCACCACCTGATCCGCGCCCGGGCCCGCCCCACGCCGCCACCGCCGCGCGACGTCGTCCCCCCACCGGCGGCCCTCCCAGTCGACACCCGCCCGTAGCTGCCATCGGAGCTGACCGGCAAGGTCACTCGTAGCAGGAGCATCGCCCTTCCCAGGCACCAGGCCGTCCGGCGACGACAAGCATCGCCTGGCTGACCGCTTCGGCACCCAGCTGCAGGAAGCCGCCGGCCAGGTCAAGCAGACTGGAGATGAGGGGAGGCCGCAGGCCCGGTAGACGCGGAGACGCCCAGCGGGGCCGGGCGCAGCCGGTGACCAGGATTGTCGTCTCGGCGGCGAGTGATGCGACTACTCGATGATGTGGAGCGCGCCTTCGGCGAGCACGTGCGCCGCCTTGATCTCGTCGGGCACACCGGGAGCCTCCAGCCACTCCGGCTCGAGCCGATCGGCCCAGCCGACGATCTCCGTCGCGAGTGCAAGCGCCCCCTCGTTGCGGCCGTGCACGAGCTCCAGGGCGAGCCGCAGGTACGCACCTTGCTGCGTCCCGTCGAGTTCGGCGGCCAGGGCGGAGATCCGGTCGGCGGCCCGCACTCCGCAGCCGGGATGTTGCGCTGCGAGGACGGCGAGCACGAACCGGATGCCCTGCGGCTCGGCGTCCCACCGGTCCAGCAGCACCGGAACCTGGTCGCCGACGGTCCGGAAGACCTCCTCCGTCCAGGCGCCCGGCTGGAGCGGCTCCCCCTCGTCTCGGGCGAGCTCGGCGAACCCGACCAGGTTGTCATTGCGGCGGCCACCGGCAACCATCAGCCACAGGTAGAGATCGCGACGCTGCCGCGCCGGCACCACGTCCGCGACGATCAGGTCAGTCAGGAACGGCAGCGCCGGGGCCGTTGCCTCGTAGCAGTCGCCCTGGTGCAGCAGGTTGTCGCCGAACAGCTCGTCGAGGACGCCGTCCCATTCCTGCGTCCCGCCCGCCAGCTCGCGCAGCAGGTCGGGCACGTCGTCGGCGCAGCCGTGCGCGTGCTTCAGATCGGCCCACGGCACGTCGTCGAGTCCGGTCAGCTCCACCGTCCCGGGCGCGGAGGTGTCTGGCGGGAGCGCCAAGGGTTCCAGGGGCGGCGCCGGGACGACGGTGACTTCCGGGACCGGTGGACGCGCCTTGGTGCCGATCACCTCGATCGGCGCGGTCCAGGTGCGATGCTCGGCGATCCGGCTGACGTCGAACCGGCTGCCACCACTGGGCCTCCCGCCGTGCGCCCGCGCGATCGCCGCCGCTTCGCGGCTCACCGCCTCGATCTGCCGGTGGCCCACGGTGTCGACCGGATAGGGGCCCTCGTCGAGCGCCATCACCAGCCAGCCGCCGTCCGGGTGCGGCCGGGCGAGGACGCGCGGGAAGCCGTACGCCACGAGTTCCTCAGCGGACGCCTGTGCGGCTGCCTCATCCGGCACGACGAAATCGTGCATTCCCGCCATCGCGCTCCAGCCCGCCACGTGCACGTCTCCGTCCCTGCCGCCGCATCTCCCTGCCAGCCTCCCAGATCGACCGTCCCGGCAGCCCGGCGGCCTCCGACGCCTCGAAAAGGATGAATCCCACGACCGCGTTCGACGCACCGCTCTACAAGGCGACACCGGCTCCCGCCATCCCGGACGGGGCAAGGAATCCCGACCCTCCCGCTGTCGCAGCGAGCCTCGGACCTGGCGGCGGCACCGGTCGCATGTCGTCAATCCGTCGTTGCCTCCGACTGGAGCCCTCCGTAGCGTCGCGGCTACAGATCCAGGCTAAGCGGAAGGAGCCCTCGTGACCGAACTCGTCGCTCCGCAGCTCGTCGTCGACAGCAGGATGATCTACTTCGGCTGGACACCGGCCGACCCCGAGGCCGTGGCCGCCCTGGTGCCCGAAGGGCTCAAGCCGACGCCGAACCGCCAGGTCTTCATGAACCAGTACGTCGTCGACGACCCGGGACAGACCTCCGGCTTCGGCGCCTACTCGCTCACCTATCTCGGACCCGACCTGTCCGGCGTCGACGCCCCCGACGGGGTCACCCCTGGTCGCTGGTGGACGCACTACTTCAACTCCAGCCCGGTGGTCCGCGAGTACGCCGCCGCCCGAGGCGTGCCCGCCACCGCGGGAACCACCAGCATCGAGGTGAGGGGTCACCGGTTGGTCGCCACCACCGAGGCGGACGGCGTACCGGTGATCAGGACGACGGCCCGCGTCGGCCGCACCGGCGACACGGTGAACCGGGGACAACTCCGCTACCTCACCGAACTGAACGGCAAGCTGGTCAGCGGGAACTATCCCTTCGTGGCGGCCCCGGTCGACCCCTTCGAGGTGGAGTCACTGGAGTTCCTGGAACCCGACCACCCGGTCTACGCCCTACGTCCCGCCGAGCCGCTGGAGGTCGTGTGGGGCTTCTACTCGCCGCGTTCGTCATTCGCCTACCCGGGTGGCGAGACGGTGCTCGACTGAGCGGATTCTCGAGGCTTCGTCAAGCTTCCGGTGGACTCCGGACAGCACCGGCGCGACCAGAGAGGCAGGCTGAAGCCTGAGGAACCTGGCGTAGACCTACCGCCGAGGGCCCCTGGCTCCAATCGCCTTGACCCCTCGCTTTCAAGCTCTGGGTACCGCGTCGGGACCTGTCCGCGAACGGTCGCAGGCTCGGAGCCGGGTCCGTCCCAGCGCCCGTCAGCATGTCGTGTCCGGCGTCGTTGCCCTCAGCGTCGCTGTCGGCAGTTCGTTCCGCCGCCAGCCCCAGCCGACTGCCGGTTGTCTCGCGATGTCGGTGATGCGAGGCGGAAGGCCGTGAGCGAGGCTCAGACGGTGTGCACCAGGCGGAAACGCTGGGCCAGCACCAGGGTGTCGTCGTCGACGGTGAAACCTGGATCGCCCAGCTCCGCGCGCACTTCCGCGCTGTGCCAGAACGTCTCGTGCCCGACGCGCCACTGCGCCACCGACTCATCCCCCTCGCCCTCGTCGATGGCGTGTTGCAGGTCGACATCGGCGAGCCGGACCACCCGCACCTCGGTCAGCTCGATCACCGCGACCCGCCGATCATCGGAGTCCACCACCGCCGATCGCTGGCCAACCTCAGGCAGCGGCTCGTTCGCGCGCTCGTATCCGGCCAGCAGGGCTGACGTCGAAGTTTTCGCGCCGGAAAGGATCGCCGCCACCAACTTGTCCCGCAGCGGCCCCGGAAACGCGAACTCCGCACGCGGAAGACCATCAACGTCCATGCCGGGAAGGGTACGCGGACCGGCCAGCCGTGACTGACCCCTCGCTCAGAAGCCGCTTTCAGCGGAAGTCGTAGTGCCGAGTAACGTCCACTGCGTTCCGGCCCGAGTCGACAACCGATCACAGTCGTGGGGCTCGACCGCTGCCGTCGATGTCAACGACTGATGCCACGGTCACTTCGACTCGCTGTTGCGTCGGCGAAGCGCCGCCACGGCATGTCCAGCCGTGCCGTCAGGGTGGGCAGTAGTCAAGACGGCTGAGGCCGGCAAGGGTGACGCGACCCCCGTAGCCGCCGCAAACGCCCACCTGCTGGCGATGTTCGCTTGGGGCGTGGATGGTCTAGGCGTCGACCGGTGCGTATGTGCGAGCCGGACCCGGCGCGCTGCTTGAGGAGCCAGAGCAGATGCGCGGCCAGGTCGCGGCCGCGTCAAGAGGTTCCCGGAGAAGATGGTGCAAAGGATGTCGAAGACGGCCGGGCGGCTCCGTCTCAGGGGCGGATGCGGCCACCGTGGCCGTACCACATCAAGGAGACCCAGAATGACGATCCAGCGGATGGACAACGTCCTCATCGTTGTCGACAACCTTGACGCTGCTATTTCGTTCTTCGTTGAACTCGGCATGGAGCTGGAGGGCAAGGCGCCAATCGAGGGACGTTGGGTGGAGCGTGTCATCGGGATCGACGACGTCCGGCAGGACGTCGCAATGCTGCGGACCCCGGACGGCCACGGCCGAATCGAGCTGGCGATGTTCCACACGCCGAGGGCGATCAGCGCCGAGCCGAAGGATGCACCGGCTAACACGCTGGGCATCCGTCGCATCATGTTCGCTGTGGACGACATCGATGACGTTGTTGCCCGCCTGCGCACCCACGGCGCCGAACTCGTCGGCGAGGTGGCGCAGTACGAGGACATCTATCGGCTCTGCTACGTCCGCGGCCCGGAGGGCATCATCGTCGGGCTGGCCGAACAGCTCAGCTGAAAGGCCGCCCAAGGGACCCTGCACCCAAAGAACCCTCCCGCGCACCCGCGCCCGGGAAGCGGCAATGGGCACAGCGTGCAGGCCGCGGGCCGGTCGTGGCCCCTTCCCGACCCGGCACGTCGAGGGGTAGCCCGCCGGCCGACACCGGTGAGAGCATCCATACATGCAGACTCGTAAATTTATGCCACGACTCGCGACCCGTTCGGCATTGGTCTTCATGACCGTCCTCGCCGCCAGCGGCGTCCCCGCTCTGCTCCCCGCGCCGGCCAGCGCCGCCGAGCCCGACCCGGTGCTGAACAAACCAGTGTTCAGCCGGCCGCTCGGCTCGGTAGGCGAGCAGAACGCAATCGTCATGCAGCTGGCCCGGATCATCGACCGGGTCCCAGCGGGCGAGGAGATCCAGATGTCGTGGTTCCACTTCTCATTCTCGGATGTGACGGACTCGGCCACCACCCCGGACATCCCCGGTCGCCTCATCCGGGCGCACCAACGGGGCGTCCGGGTGAAGATCATCCTCGACCAGTCCTCGGCGACCGGGCGCCCGTCCCAACGGCTGCAACCGGTCCTCGGCTCAACCGACACCGCCGGCTCGTACATCGTGCACTGCGCGGACCGGTTTCCCAGCCAGGACCGCGGCTGCATCGGCACCCGGGCGATCAACTACACCGACTCAACGGTCACCGCGTACAACCACAACAAGTTCCTGACCGCCTCGAAGGTCGTGCTCGACACCGGGGCGATCGTGTCCAACGTCGTCTTCCAAGGCTCGGCGAACCTGACGTGGTGGGACGCGAACGAGGCGTACAACAACGGGGTGACGTTCAGCGACGTCACCACGTACAACGCTTACCGGACGTACTTCGCGGACCTGCGCTCCCACCGGTACAGCTCCACCGGCGACAACGACTACTACTGGGTGACGCCGACCGGCAGCACCTACAAGGCGCACTTCTTCCCCCGCCGGGAACGGTCCGGCCAGCCGGTCTCCGACCCCGCCACCGACACCGTGGTCAGCATCCTGAACGCGGTGACCTCGTGCAGCTACGACGACGCGGGCACCCGTCGGCAAACCGATATCCGGGTCAACATGTACTCGTTCACCCGACCCGAGGTGGCCAAGCGCCTCACCGCGCTGCGCAACGCCGGCTGCTGGGTCGACGTCGTCTACACCGAGGCGAACACCGCGGTACTCGACGCGCTGGGCAGCACCATCCAGCTCACCAGGTGCAACTTCAACGTCGGCCCCGGGCTGGACATCCGCACCCACAACAAGTACATGCTGATCGACGGCGCCTACGACGACGACATCGTGCCACGGGTCTTCACCGGCAGTCACAACTACGCCGTCTCGGCCCTTCGGCAGGCCGACGAGACCCTGCTGCGGATCATGGGACGCGGCATGCACGACGACTACCTGCGCGACTTCTGGCACGTCCGGGACACCTGCCGAGCCCACGGCGGAGCCGTCCGCTGAGCGTGACCTTGCTCGCACGGCGCCGCGACCAACTGGGCGCGCTCACGGACGCCGCGCCTCATCAGCGGCAGATCCGGACGATCCCTCAGTGAAGAGCGCCGCAAACGCCTCGGCTGGCCGCCGATTCGATCAGGAATCGAGAAGCACCCTGGGTTTCGGCAGTCCTAGTACGGCAGCCGCCAATTGCTAGCTGACCAGGGCGTAGTCCCGGTTCAGCCGTGTGCGTTGGTGGAACCAGCGTGCGC